>JAJEAZ010000544.1 GCA_022824105.1 Alphaproteobacteria bacterium | reverse complement strand
GTCAGCACCTGCCCGACATCCAGCAGCCCCTGCTCGACGAGCGCGCCGAACGGGATGCGGGGCTCGGAGCGCTTCTCCGGGATGGCGACCGTTTCGAGGTCGGCGGCCGGCTCCACCCGCCGGATGCGCTCGGCGGCGGCGGCGGCGTAGGCTTTGTCCCGCTCGATGCCGATCCAGCGCCGGCGGAGCCGCCTTGCGACCGCGCCCGTGGTGCCGGTGCCGAAGAACGGATCCAGCACGAGGTCCCCCGGCCGGGTGGACGCGAGGATCACGCGGTGGAGCAGGGCTTCCGGCTTCTGCGTCGGGTGCAGCTTGCGGCCGTCCCGCTTCAGGCGTTCCTGGCCGGTGCAGATCGGCAGGTGCCAGTCGCTGCGCATCTGGAGGCCGTCATTGAGCGCCTTGAGCGCATCGTAGTTGAAGACATATCGGGTCTTCTCGCTGCGCGCCGCCCAGATGAGCGTCTCATGCGCGTTGGTGAAGCGCCGGCCGCGGAAGTTCGGCATCGGGTTGGACTTGCGCCAGACGACCTCGTTCAGCAGCCAGAAGCCGAGGTCCTGCAACGCCGCGCCGAGGCGGTAGATATTGTGGTAGCTGCCGATGGTCCAGAGCGCGCCGTCGGGCTTCAGCACCCGTCTTGCGGCGGTGAGCCAGGCGCGGGTGAATTCGTCGTATTCGGCAAGGCTTGCGAAGCGGTCCCAGTCCTCCCCGACGCCGTCCACGCGGCTGTTGTTCGGCCGGTGCAGTTCGCCTTTCAGCTGGAGGTTGTAGGGCGGGTCGGCGAAGACAAGATCGACCGACGCCTCCGGCAACGCCTCCATCGCGGCGATGCAGTCGCCGCGCTCGATATAGTCGGTTTTCAAGAAAAGCCGCCCTCTCCTGCCGGCGGCAAGTTTGAGTCCGGCCGGTCGGCCCGTCAAGAATCTTTCGGAATCAGCAGCTTGGAAACGGGTCTGAAAGTGCGGCGGTGACAGGGCGTCGGCCCGAGGCAGGCGAGCGCCGCCAGATGCGCCGGCACGCCGTAGCCGGCGTTCCGCGCCCAGCCGTAGCCCGGCCAGTCGCGGTCGAGCGCCGCCATCCGCCGGTCGCGCGCCGTCTTGGCGAGCACGGAGGCGGCGGCGATGGAGAGCGAGGCCCCGTCCCCGCCGGGGACCGTGCGGACCGGGCAGTCGAGCGCCGGCGCATGGCTCCCGTCCACCAGCGCCGCTTCGGGCCTGACGGGCAGCGCCGCCGCCGCGCGCTGCATGGCGAGCAGAGCCGCCTGCAATATGTTCAGCCGGTCGATCTCCTCCGCCGACGCTTCGCCGAACCCGACCTTCACCAGCCGCACCAGCCGGCAGTAAAGCTCCCGGCAGCGTTTCGGTCCGAGCTTCTTGGAATCGTCGAGCCCGAGGGCGGCGACGGCCGTCCGGCTCGCCTCCGGCACGATCACCGCCGCGGCCATGACCGGCCCCGCCAGCGCCCCGCGCCCGACCTCGTCCACACCCGCGACCGGTCCCCGCCAGGCCCGCTCCAGCGAAAAATCCGGCATCTCAGAGTTCCAGCCGCAATTGCGCGCCCGGCGGCCGGAAGCGGGTGTCATCCAGCTTGCCGTAGCCGCGTTCGAGGCCGAGCCGGCGGCAGGCGATCGCGAACCGCTTCGAGATCATCTCGGCATAGGGGCCCTCGCCCTTCATGCGGGTATGGAAGGCGCTCTTGTAAAGCGGGCCGCCGCGCATGTCCCGCACGCGGGAGAGCACCCGCGCCGCCCGGTCTGGCGCATGCGCCTCCAGCCACTCCCGGAACAGGTCCGCGATCTCCAGCGGCAGGCGCAGCAGCGTGTAGCCCGCGCCCTTTGCCCCGGCTTCCCGGGCCGCCTCCAGCACCGCTTCCATCTCGTGGTCGTTCAGCGCCGGGATGATCGGCGCGAAATTGACCGAGACCGGCACGCCCGCCTCGCTCAGCCCCGCCACGGCCTCCAGCCTCCGGGCGGGCGAGGAGGCGCGCGGCTCCATGCTGCGCGCCAGGCGCCCGTTGAGGGTCGTGACCGACATGGTGACATGGGCGAGGTTCTCGGCCGCCATCTCCGCCAGCAGGTCCCGGTCCCTGAGCACCAGCGCGGACTTGGTGGTGATCGAGACCGGGTGGCGGCAGCCGGCCAGCACTTCGAGGATACCCCGCATGATGCCGTAGCGCTTCTCGATCGGTTGGTAGGCGTCCGTATTGGTGCCGATGGCGAGCACTTGGCATCGATAGCCGGGCTTTGCCAGTTCCTTCTCCAGCAGTTCGGGCGCGGTCAGCTTGGCATAGAGGCGGCTCTCGAAGTCGAGCCCCGGAGACAGGCCGAGCCAGGCGTGGGTCGGCCGCGCATAGCAGTAGATGCATCCATGCTCGCAGCCCCGGTAGGGGTTGATCGAGCGGTCGAAGCCGAGGTCGGGCGAGTCGTTGCGCGCGATGACCTTGCGCGGCGCCTCCTCCGTCACGGTCGTGCGCAGCGGCGGCGGCGCTTCCTCTACCGTGCCCCAGCCGTCGTCGAACGCTTCCGGGCGCTCGCGCTCGTAACGCCCGCTCCGGTTGCTGACCGCCCCCCGCCCTTTCCGAACCGCCTGCATATGGACACAATATCCCTGCGAAAAGAACAAATCAAGAAACAAATTGCTTCAAGGACAAAAGAGGAATCCTGTTCCCCCGGAATGGCAGCGCCCCGGGATTCAAGGCTTTCCAGAATAGTTTCCGAAATAACGAACGAAACGCCTCCTGCTTCCCGAAATCGAAACGGCAGGAAGGCAGGTCCGGCTTTACGCCGCCGGCAGGAGCACGCCCGGGTTCATGATGCCGGCCGGGTCGAGCGCGGCCTTGGCGCCCTTGAGGGCGGCGGCGAAAATGTCCGAGCGCTGGCGGGTGTACCAGGGCATGTGGTCGCGCCCGACGGCGTGGTGGTGGGTGATGGTGCCGCCAGCCTCGATGATCGCGTCGGAGACCGCGTTCTTGACCGTGTCGTATTGCGCCGAAAGCCGGCCCTGCTCGCCGAGCCCGATGAAGGTGAAATAGGGCGCCGGCCCGTCGGGATAGACATGCGTGAAGCGGCAGGCGACGATTCCCGGCCGCCCCGTCGCCTCCTTGAGCGCGCGCGCCGCCGCGCCCGCCACATCGCGGTGGAAACCCTCGAACCGGTCCCAGGTGATCGCGGTCTCGAAGGTCTCGCGGATGATGGCGCGGGCGGTCAGCATCTCGCGCATATGCCCGCCCTTGATGAAGGCGTCGCGCCAGCGCGCCGCCGCACTGCCGCCACCGCCGCCCTTCTCTTCCGGCAGCCGGCCGCCATGGTCCCGGCAGCATTCCATCGCCCGCGCCATCCAGCTGTCGAGCGGATGGTCGGCGCTCTCGAACCCCAGCACCAGCACCGCGGCCGAGCCGTCGCCCGCGCCCGACCAGCGCACCTCGTTATGGTCCAGCAGGCGCAGATTGGCGGGATAGAGCCCCGCCTGCGAGATGGCGCGCACGGCCTCGGCCCCGTCCATGAAACGCTCGAATTCGACCGCATGGCCGGCGCGGAAGGTCGGACGGTCCTGCAGGCGCATCCAGGCTTCGGTGACGATGCCGAGCGCGCCCTCGGAGCCGAGGAACAGACGGTCGGGGCTCGGGCCCGCGCCGGAGCCCGGCAGGCGGAAGCTGTCATGCACGCCCGCCGGGGTCACCGCGCGCACGCTCTCGGTCATGTCGTCGATATGGGTCAGCATGGTGGCGTAATGGCCGGCGCCGCGCGTCGCGATCCAGCCGCCGAGCGTCGAATATTCGAAGCTCTGCGGGTAGTAGCGCAGGGTCAGGCCGTGCGGGCGGAGCTGTTCTTCGAGATGGGGACCGTAGACGCCCGCCTGTATGCGCGCCGCGCGCGAGGTGCGGTCGATTTCCAGCACCCGGTCCATGGCGCCCATGTCTATCGAGACCGCGCCCCTGTAGCCGCCGCCGACATCGGGATGCACGCCGCCCACCACCGAGGAGCCGCCGCCGAAGGGAATGGCCGCCGCGCCCGCATCCGCGCACCAGTCGAGCAGGGCCGCGACCTCGCCCTCGTCGCGCGGACGGGCCACCAGGTCGGGCGCGCCGGCGAAGTCGCGGTCCATGATGCGGACCTGCTCGTGGAAGGAGCGCCCGAAAGTGTGCACCAGCCGCTCCCACTTGTCGTCCGTGCAGACCGGCGCGAGCGAGGCGGGCGGCGCGAGCCGCGGCGGGGCGATTTCGACCTCGTCCACGGTCGGGAACGGCCGGGCCTCGAAGCCGTCCACCCCGAAGACCGCGGCATAGTCCGCCTCGAAAGGCTTCATCTCCTCGTCGGTAAAGCCCTCGCCGACCTTGCCCCACCCCCAGAACTTCCGCCGCGCCATCGCCCCGTCTCCTTGCCTCGCGCGGGAATTCTGGCATGCCGGCCGTTGGCGTGAAAGGGGGAGCGGCAAGTTGTATTTGTATTCGATATTGATCAATATAAGGACGCTATATGCGGGAGGGCCGGTCCATGGGGCGTTCGATGACGATGACGGTTCGCCTGAGCGGCCCGCTCAGCGATTTCGTTTCGGCCAATGTCGGCGAGAATGGAGATTATGAGAGCATCAGCGAGTATGTCCGCGACCTGATACGGCGCGACAAGGCCCGCTCGGAGCAGGAGGCCTTCGACCGTCTCAAGGCGGAGCTGGAACGCGCTTTTGCAGCGCCGGATGACACCTACCACATGCTGACCGCCGCGGACGTAATCGCGCGAAGCGGGGCGCAGCCCGGCGCATGACGCCGGTGCGCGTCCAGAGAGCCGCAGCGGTCCGCATCGAGGAAATCTACCGCTACAGCCGCGAACGCTGGGGCGAAGAACAGGCGGAAGCCTACGTCACCGGGCTGTTCGAAGCCTTCGAAGGCATCGCGACAGGCGCGGTCCTGTCGCGCCCGGTTCCGGCGGAGTTCGGCGTGGAGGGCTTTGTCTTCCGCTATCGCAGGCATTTCGTTTACTGGAAGACACTGGGCGACGGCGCCATCGGCATCGTAACCGTGCTCCACGAGCGCATGCACCGGGTCGAGCGCTTCCGGGAAGACAGCGAGCCGTAAGCCGCCCGCCGCGCGTCAGCGCCTTATGCGCATCAGGAGGAGCAGCGGGAGCGCGGCGAGCGCGACGGCGGTGTAGGCGGTGAAGGCGTTGAGATAGCCGATCATCGCGGCCTGCTGGCCGATCTGGCCGCTGAGCGCGGCGAGGCCCGAGGCCGTGCCCGTGTCGATCACCGCCAGCGCCTCGTTGTAGGGCGAGACGAATTCGGTGAGCCGTCCGTAGTTCTCGCCGCCCGTGCGCACCAGCACGGTCACGCTCACCGAGATGAAGAAGCTGGAGCCCAGATTGCGCATCAGGTGATAGACGGACGAGGTCTCCGCCAGGTAGCGCGGGGGCAGGGTCGAGAAGGTCGCGACCGTGAGCGGCACCCAGGTGACGCCGACGGCCACGCCCTGCATCCAGGAGACCAGCGCCACGTCCCACCAGGTGGCGTTGGCGTCGAACTGCATCATGATC
>JAJEAZ010000560.1 GCA_022824105.1 Alphaproteobacteria bacterium | reverse complement strand
GGGTGCTGCGCTTCAACGCGGAAGGGGCGGCGGGCCTGGTGAACCGCAAGGCGCCGGGTCCGGCCTACAAACTGAGCGAGGAACAGCGCGCGGCGCTGGCGGCGGTAGTGGAGAGCGGTCCGGACCCGTCGATCCACGGCGGCACCTGGCGTTGCAGGCTTCGATCAGGTGAAAGTTGACGGACAGTCCGGGATCGCCGGTCGATTTCATCTTGCTCCTCCCCGGTCCCGCGCCGCATAATGACGCTCGGAACACTTGTTTACTGCGCGCATGTACATGCAGAAAGAATGTGCATTTCATGAACTTGTGTCAAGGGGCTGGTTCTCGCATGAGGAATGAGACTACCTACCAGACCGTCCTGGGACGCCTGATCGCCCAGAAGCGCAAGGAGAAAGGGATAGATCAGGAGGAAATGGCGCGCCGCGTGGGCGTCAGCCGCTCGACGTGGTCGCGCATCGAATCGGGTTCTTCGGCGCTCAACATGGACCAGCTGGCCAGGGCGGCGAGCGCACTCGGCATTCCCCTGGGGGAGTTGATGCTGGAGGTGGACGACGTCGTCCGGGAACTCAGGCGACGGAACGTCGAAGTGCATGACAGCCGGGAGCAGGCAAGATCGGCTCCCTTCGGTCCCATGGGAGCGGCAGCGGGAGCGAGCTTGGCTGGACCGGTCGCCTTTCTCGGCGGCGCCGTGCTCGGCGGCATCATCGCGGCCCTGCTCTCCGAACGGAAAAAGGACGACTGAGCCGGGACTGCCATTCGCCAGCAGGATCATCCGCAAATCGGAGAACCGCATAGTCACGGTTCCAATGCGGTCGCGGCCGTGCCGGACGCGCGGCGCGCCGTGCGCTCAGGGCGCGAGGCCGCGTTCCGCCGCCCTGCGGTCGGCCCCGGTGGCAATCTCCGCCGCGCGCTCGCTGCCGAAATGGGTCGCGAGAAGCGCATCCCGTTCCGCGCGCAGGCCCCGCCTTGCCATGTCCAGCAGCACCGCGTCGAACATGAACGCCGCCATCGCCGCCTGCTCCGCAATCTGCCGACCGCCCGGCAGACGACCCGCAAGGTCCGTGACACCGTCCAGCAACGCCTGCTGCTGCGCCCCGTCCAGCACAAGGCCCTCCGCGCCCGCCGGCAGCGCGTCCATGTCCACGCCCTTCTCCATGAGGGCGACCGCCTCCATCGCGCAGTCGATCAGGTAGCGCGAGATCGTCTTGCCGACCGCATCGGCAAGCCGGCGGATCCGGGCCCATTCCGCATCGGTGCAGGAGATCGACAGATGGACCCCTGATATCCTGTTCTTAGGACCCGTACGCTTGCGGCTCATCGCTTCCCTCCCGCAGGACCGAGCCGGTCGAACAGGCCGCTGGGCGGGCCGGAAACATCCGGCGCGGGCGGCTGGGGACGGTCGGGCTCGACCGCCAGCAGGCGATGCACGAAGGCAAGCGCCTCCAGCGCCGTCACCCCGATCCCGGGCAGCGGCTCCCGCAAGGCCGCGTCCAGCGCCGTCAGCCTCTCCATGCCCTCCACCAGCGACCGCTGTTCCTCGCCGGTCAGCTCCAGCGCTTCGCCGACCGGACCCTCGCCGCGCGCGGCCGCATTGCGCAGACCGCTTGCAATCACGAACCGCGAGACCGGGTCCCCCAGCTTTACCGCCGCCGCCTGGATCGTCGCCTTCTCCACCGGTGTGCAGTAGAGCGTCCGCTGCCGCGCCTTCCTCATTCCAGACCCTCCTCCGCCGCCAGCGCCTCATCGACCAGGCCGGCCACCTTGCCCCAGCTCTCTTCCTCGCCCTCCCGGTTCGCCATGCGCTGCTGCTCGATCCGCGACAGGATCATCACCTCCCGCAGCACCCGCAGCAGCAGGTCCGGCGAAGCACCCGCCGCCGCCGGCGTCTCCACCGGCCCGGCGAGCCGGTGTGCGATATAGCGGGAGACCGGCATGCCGGCCGCCTGCGCGCGCTCGCCGATGCGCTCCCACTCCCGGTCGGTCATGGTCACGGCGCGCTGCCGGCGCTTGCCCTCGGGTCCTCTCACTGGCCTCTGTTCCTCTCCGGTCTATAGCGATATAATCCAGTCATCATGAGGCATCAGAATTCTCTTATCCTATATGTTTAACCATAGCATAAATCCGATTTGCCCTGCATCATGCCTTCCAAACATGTCCCATACACTCCTCATCCATGATTCCACCATTCCAGTTCCCATATTTCCACAAAATCCCTCTATCGGCCTTTCATCTTGTCACTGCTATACAACTTCATGCCTCTTGACGCCGTCCTTAACCCATTGTAGGATAGCCTTCTCATGGGAGGAATTCAACGCTACACAATAAGTTAGATAGTGAAAAATGAGCTGGTGTTTTCTTACACCGCGCATGTCGAGCTCGAGGGCGACGGCGCCAACGGCCAGGTGGACGAGTCCTTCGTGCGCGTGAGCGGTTCGTTCGGGCAGATCGAGTTCGGCTTCCGCGACCATGCGATGGTGCGGATGCATTCCGGCATCAAGGATGTCGGCATCGGGCTGACCTCGGGCGACACCCAGGCGTGGATCCCGGGCGCCTATCTGGAGACCGCGGGCCACGCCGGCACGGCGGGCGGCGGCAACGACCCGAAGCTCAACTACATCTCGCCGCGCGCGGCGGGCCTCCAGGTCGGCCTCTCCTACGCGCCGGGCGACGGCGCGACGCGCACCACCACCCCGGCCGGCAATGACGCCGCCACCTGGGGCGCGGGCGCCAACTTCAAGCAGTCGATCGGCGACGACATGAACGTCACCTTCTCCGTCGGCCACCGCAGCGTCGGCTCGGGCGAGAAGGATGAGTTCATGACCTACACCACCGACCAGGGCATCACGGTGGGGCACCGCGACGCTGTCAACAGCGTCCTGGAGGCCTATAACGGCCAGCCGCTGGCGGCTATCGCCTATCCCGCCCTGCCGGCCTTCAATCTCAACCCGGACGAGGACGCGGACGAGACCGATGACTTCGAGGCGGCGGTCGATGCGGGCGTCGCCGGCACCGCGACCCTGACCGACCTTCGCAATGCCGCGCGCGTGGCAACGGGGCGGACCAATGCTGCCGATGCGGGCCGCACTTTGGTCTCGAAGTCGCTGTCCGGCGAGAGCTACACCAATGTCGGCTTCGGCGTCAGCTTCGGGGCGTTCGGGGTCAACCTCGCCTATGCCTCGCATGACGCCGCCGAGACCTACAGCATGGAGAACGCGGTCGAGGTGGCGATCATCGATGGCCACACCTGGAATCATGACGGAGACGACGGCACCACCGCCCTGATTCAGGAGACGGCGGCAGACAACGACCCGTCGAACGACCTGTTCTATCAGCGCGTGGTGCAGGACCCGTCGAACGACGCGACGATCTGGGGCGCGAGCATCAGCTACTCGGACGGGCCGATGTCGGTCAGCATCGGGCACATGGTGCATGAGGAGGACTCGGGCGGCGAGCGCGACGCGACCATGCTTTCGGCCAGCTACACGCTGGCACCGGGCGCGGCGTGGAAGAGCTCGGTGTTCGCGGTCGAGGACACCACTTCCCACGTGGCCGACGGCATGAACGAAGGCACCGGCTTCGTCACCGGCATCGCCATCAGCTTCTGATCCGTTCCCCTCACGGGGACTGACGGGCGGGCCGCCTCGGCGGCCCGCTTTTTTCATGCGCGAGAGGAGTGGCCCGAAAGCTCCTCGGGCAGGGGGAGAGGCCGGGAGAGGGGGCCGTCAGGAATGGTGGCGGGGGATGTCGGCGAGCGACAGCACGAGCTGCACCAGCTCCACCTGGCGCGAGATGCCGTTGCGGGCGAAGATCTGCTTGACGTGCCAGCGGATGGTGCCTTCCGTGCGCCCGGTCGCCGCCGCGATGTCGCGGATGGTGCGGCCCTGGGCCAGCAGCACCGCCACCTGGCTCTCCGCCCGCGTGAGGCCGAGCAGCGTCTCGACCTGGCCGGGGTCGATCCGCCCCTGGCTGGCGGGGTCGATCACCAGCACCAGCGCGGCGATGCGGCTGGGGCGCATGTCGGCCTCGCCGCCGCCCACCGGGCTCGCATGCAGCACCAGCCGGGGCGCAAGCGCCTCGCGCCCCACCGTCGCCGAGCCGCTCTCGCCCCGGCTGCCGAAACGCGGCAGCGCGCGGGCGAGCATGGCCTGGAGCGCCTCGTCGTCCTCCCGCGACGCGGCGCGCAGGCGGCCCTCCCGGTCGGTCAGCGCGTCGCCCGCGCGCAGGATGGCGCGCGCCAGGTCGTTGGTCTGCACGATGCGCCCGCGCGGGTCGAGATGGACGACGCCGCACTGGGTGTTCTCCAGCAGCCCGGAGACGGTCGATTCCAGCGCGCGGGCGTTGACCAGCGCCTGCCGGACCCGCACGAACTGGCGCAGATGCGGCAGGAGCTGCCCGACCGTCTCGACCTGCGCGGCGGACCAGCCCTCCCCGTCCACCGGATCGGCGAGGCCCCACACGATGCGCGAGCCGTCCGGCCCGTCGAGGCGCACATTCAGCCCGTTCCGGGCCTCGCCCCTGGGCAGCCCCTCATTCCAGGCCGGGGAGGCCCGTTTCTCCTCGTCGGTGTAGAGCGAGGCGACGGGCACGATCCGGCTGTCGGACAGCTGCCGCAGCCGCGGCGCGCGCTCGTCGATGGCGTGGTAGTCCTCGAAATAGAGCCGCTCGAAGTCCCGGCGGCGCTCCCCGCGGTAGCAGAAGCTCGCGAAGTAGATCTCGACATCCTCCTGCGCCGCCCCCTCGCCGGTGACCAGGAAATTGCCCCTGGAGCCGCAGGCCTCGTCGATCAGGCCCGAGGTCTCCGGCCAGAGGCCGGTGTCGAGCACGGCCTCGTGCAGGGAGCCCAGAATGCGCTCGAACAGCGGTTGCCCGTTCATGGCCGGCCGGGTCCGAAGCCGCCGCCGGACGGAAGGAGCCGCAATGCCCGTTTGCTATGGCGTCTGTGCATCGGCCGGAGTCTAGCCCGCCGGAAGATGTATCGCGCCTACCAATTTGGGGGAATTTCATGAATGCGCGAGGGCGCCCGCCCCCCTCTGTCCGGCTTCCGGGCCGCGGGGTCGATCGCCAGCACCAGCGCCGCCACGCTGCTGGGGCGCATCCCGGACTCCCCGCCGCCCACCGGGCTCGCATGCAGCACCAGCCGCGACGGCAGGACCCTGCGCCTCACCGTCAGCGAGCCGCTCTCCCTGCGGGCGCCGAAGCGCGACAGCACGCGGCCGAGCAGGGCCTGGAGCGCGTCGTCGTCTTCCCGGAACACGGCGCGCAGACAGCCGTCCCGGTCGCTCAGCGCCTCGCCCTGGCGCAGGATCGCGCGCGCCAGGTCGTTCGCCTGGACGATCCGCCCGCGCGAGTCGAGATAGATGACGCCGCTGCCGGCATATTCCAGCAGCCCGGCGGCGGCCGTTTCCAGCGCGCGGGCGTTGACCAGCGCCTGCCGGACCCGCACGAAGCGGCGCAGGTGCGGCAGCAGGTGGCGGACCGTCTCCAGGCGGGCGGCGGACCAGCCCTCCCCGTCCACCGGGTCGGCCATGCCCCAGATGATGCGCGAGCCGTCCGGCCCGTCGAGGCGCACATTGAGGCCGTTGCGGCTTTCGCCGAGGGCCAGCGCCTCATTCCAGACCGGCGAGGTCCGCTTCTCCTCGTCTGTGTAGAGGGAGGCGACAGGCGCGATCCGGCTGTCGGGCAGGCGCCGGATCCGCGGGATGCGCTCGTCGATGGCGTGGTAGTCCTCGAAATAGCGCCGCTCCATGTCCGGGCGCCGCTCTCCCCGGTAGCAGAAGCTGGCGAAATAGACCTCGATGTCGTCCGGCGAGGTCCCGTTGCCGGCGACCAGGAAATTGCCCCTGGAGCCGCAGGCCTCGTCGATCAGCCCGGAAGTCTCCGGCCAGAGGCCGCCGTCGAGCACGGCCTCGTGCAGGGAGCCGATGATGCGCCCGAACAGCGGCTGCGCGCTCATGGCGGGCCGGTTGCGGGAGCGCCTCCCGCCGTAAAGGGCCGCCATGCCCGTTTGCCGCCGCGTCCGTGCATCGGGGCCATCCTAACCCGTCCCGCGCCGCCCGGAACCTCCCATTTGAGGGGGATTTCTACAAGAATGACCGCCTGCCCGGCGGGCGGCGGGAACGCAGGGCGGGGAGCGCCGGCTGCACGGCCGATTCCAGAAAAATCTCCGGTATTTTCACTTTTTGTTCGGAAAGGGGCTTGACTCTGACCGATCCTGTAGTATGGTGTCAATAGAGGGAAGGGGCATCCGGAGCCGCTTCCCCCGGATCCGAAAAAACACCCGCAGACCCGACGGGAGAGGTGCGCCTTGCCGTCTCGCGCGCGCAATCAGGCGCGCGAACCGCGCCGGCGCAAAGGCGCGCCCGCGCCCGCGCGCGATACGCGCGAAACAGGGACGCCCCGCCCCGACCCGCCCTCCCCGACCGGAAGGAGACGAGATGACCGCAACCGACCCCGCCCCGCCCCGGCGGCGGCGCTGGCCGCGCAGGCCCGCTAATGCCAACGGCCTCGACTTGGGACTCATGTCTTATTCCCGTCATGCCCGGACTTGTTCCACTGCTGTCCGGTTCAGCCGTCGGGTGAAGCCGAGCGGGGGTTTTGGACGCGCGCAACGGCTCCTGTCCCCTTCGCTTTCCACCGTGCCTGAATGCGCGCCCTCCGTCATGCCCGGACTTGTTCCGGGCATCCCCTTCCACCGCTTCCGCCGCACGGCCGCATGGATGCCCGGAACAAGCCCGGGCATGACGAGGAGTGGGTTGGGATGCCGGGCGCTGATCCGTGTCCCGATCCGACGGAACCCTTTCAAATCCTGTTGAATCCAGGCCATGCGCCCTCTCCGCAAAATCTAAACCGGACAGCCGTGGAACAAGTCCGGGCATGACGGAGGGGCGTTCGGGCAAGACGGAAAAGAGACGGGCGACAAGCCATGACCGGAACACCGCCCCATGACATTTCATGACACTTCGGCAGGGGTTCCCGCCGTTCTATTCCGGATTGTTCTCGAAGCCGTCCAGCCGGTCGCGCTCGGCGAGGGCGGGGTCGCGCTCGGCGGCCGGGCCGTAGCCGCCCCCGCCGCCGGTGCGGACGGTGAGGCGGTCGCCCCGGCTGAGCGGGAACTGCTGCTTCGACCTGAGCGGAATCCTCTGCCCGCCGCGCTCGACGAAGGTTTCCGCCTTCGCGCCGGGGCCGCCGCCGAACACGCCTTGCGCGGCGAAGCGGAACCGGTCCCCGTAGGTCGCGAAGGTCACGCCCTCGTCGAGGATCCGGTAGATGCGCTGGAAGCCCATGCCGCCGCGCTGGCGCCCGCCGCCGCCGGAGGCGGAGCGCAGGCTGTAGTCCTCGACGCGGAAGAACGGATAGTCGCTCTCCATCGCCTCGATCGGGATGTTCGAGCAGTTGGACAGCATCGAGTCGACGGCGTCGCAGCCGTCATTGCCGGGCCCCGCCCCGTAGCCGCCGCCGAAGATCTCCAGATAGATGTTGTAGCCGTCGTCATGCTTGTGGCTGAGGCAGCTGACGGTGGTCGTGTCGAAACCCGGCGCGATGACCCTGTCCGGCACGGCCCCGGCGAGCGCGTTCATCACCGCGTTCACCACCCGGTAGCTCGGCAGCAGGCGGGCGCGCACCGGCGCGGGCGGCCGCGGGTTGACGAGGCAACCGTAGGGCGCCGTGACCGTGATCGCGCGCTCCGCGCCCTCGTTGAAGGGGATGTCGGGGTCGGTCAGCACCGCCTTGATGCAGGCGATGGCCGACGAGACCGTGGAGGCGAAGGGGCTGTTCATGTTGGTGGCGACCTGGCCGGCCGTGCCGGCGAAATCGGCCGCGATCGAATCGCCCTCGACGGTGAGCCTGGCGCGGACCGGCACCGGCTCGTCGCCCGCGCCGTCATCGTCGAGCCAGGCCTCGCCGCTATAGGCGCCGTCGGGCGCCGCGCGGATGGCGGCCCGGATGCGGCGCTCCGAATAGTCGAGCATTTCGTCCATGGCCGCGAAGACGGTTTCCGCGCCGAACTTGCGGCAAAGCCCCCTGAGCCGCTCGCCGCCGACGGCGTTGGCGGCGAACTGCGCGTTGATGTCGCCGATGGTGGCCTCGGGCATGCGCACATTGGCGCGCACCAGCCGCTCGAACGGGCCGCCGTTCCAGTCGCGCTCCACCGACCAGCGGCTCGGCGGAAAGGTGATGCCTTCCTCATGCACGTCGCCGGCATCGGGGTTGAGGCCGGGCGCGCCGCCGCCGAGGTCGATATGGTGGACGACCGTGGCCGTGACCCCGACCAGCAGGCCGTCCAGGAAGATCGGCGAGAACAGGAAGATGTCCGGCAGGTGCTGCCCGCCGGAATAGGGGTCGTTGTTGACGAGGAAATCGCCCTCCCGGAGCGTTTCCAGCGGGTGGTGCTCCAGGCAGGCGCGGAAGGTGTGCGTGACGGAGCCGAGCTGGATCGGGATGAGGTCCGCCTGGGCCACGACCCGCCCCTTGCGGTCGAGGATGGCGGCCGAACAGTCCTGGGCCTCGCGGACGACCGGGGAATGGGCCGAGCGGATGAGCTTGATCCCCATTTCGTCGGCGGCCGCGATCAGCGCCTGGGTGATGACGGCCTGGTCGACCGGGGAGACCTTCATGGGCGTGCCTCCTTCCGCAGCACCGCATTGCCGTGCCCGTCGCGGGCTGCGGTCCAGCCCGGCGGCACGTAGATCGTCGCGCTGCCATCGTCGATCAGCAGCGGCCCGCGGGCGGCGTCCGGGCCGAGGTCCGCGCGGGTGAGCAGCCCGGCTTCGAGCGCCTCGCCGCGTTCGGTGAGCCGCGCGCTGCCGCGCCGGGCGGCCCCGTCCGCCTGCGGGCCGCCCATTGCCGGCATCGGCGGCGGCGGCGCGCTGACGCCCACCCGGAACGACACGATTTCGACCGGGTCGCCATGCGGTTTCGCGAACTCGAATATGCGCCGGTGCGCCTCGGCGAAGAGCGCGACCAGGTCCCCGGCCCCGAGCCGTTCGAGGTCCAGGCCGGAGAGCGGCACCGGAACCTCGAAGGCCTGTCCGAGATAACGCATGTCCAGCACCCGGTCGAAGTCCGCCCCGGTCTCGACGCCGAGCCCCGCGAGATAGTCGCGCGCCTCCGCCTGCAACGCTTCGACGGTCGCGCGGATGTCGGCCATGCCGGCCTCTCTGACCGCGAGCCGCCGGGTCCGGGCCCGGTAATGGACATGGTCGGACAGCAGCAGGCCGGACGCGGACAGCACGCCCGCATTGGGCGGCACGATGACGGTCCCAATGGCGAGGTCCTCCGCCACCCGCGCCGCATGCAGCGGGCCGGCGCCGCCGAAGGGCGCCAGCACATAGTCGCGCGGGTCGCGCCCGCGTTCGGTGGAGATCCGCTGGATGGCGCGCACGATGCTCATCTCGGCAAGGCGGACCACATTGTCGGCGATTTCCTCGACCGTGACGGCGAATTGTTCCGCCAGCGGCGCGCATACCCGCCGCGCCGCCTCGCGGTCCACCTCCATGCGGCCGCCGAGAAAGGCATCCGCCCGGAGCGTGCCGCGCACCAGATGCGCATCCGTCACCGTCGGCCGGTCGCCGCCGCGCCGGTAGCAGGCCGGCCCCGGCATCGCCCCGGCCGAGTGCGGCCCGGCCCTCAGCAGCCCGCCATCGTCCACCCAGGCGATCGAGCCGCCGCCGGCGCCCACCGTAACGATGTCGATGACCGGCGTCTTCACCGGCAGGCCGTCGATCCGCGTCATGGACGCCAGTTCGGGGCGGCCGTCGGCGATCAGCGCGACATCGGTGCTGGTGCCACCCATGTCGAGCGTAATCAGGTCGCGGTAGCCCGCGCCGGCAACGCTGCGCACCGCGCCGACCACGCCGGCCGCCGGGCCCGAGAACAGCGCCGAGATGGCGTTGCGCGCCATCGCCTCGGCGGGCATCCGGCCGCCGTTGGACTGCATGATGGAGAACCGCCCGGCGAACCCGCGTCCGGCCAGCGCCGCGGAAAACCGGCCCACATAGCCCGCCATGACCGGCTGCACATAGGCCGCGAGCGCCGTGGTCGAGGCGCGCTCATATTCCCGGAACTCCCGCGTCACGTCGCTCGAGCAGGTGACCGGCAGCGACGGCGCCAGCTCGCGGATGATCGACGCGACCGCGCGTTCGTGCTCCGGATTGGCGTAGGCATGGAGGAAGCAGACGGCCGCCGCCTCGTAACGGCCGTCCGCCAGCGCGCGCCGCACGAGGCCGGCGACGGCGGCGCGGTCCGGGGCCCTGATCGCCCTGCCGTCGGCCGCCATGCGCTCGTCGATCTCGACGACGTCGCGACGCGCCACGACCGGCTCCGGCTTGCGGTAGCGGAGGTCGTAGATCGCGTCCTTGTCGTGGCGCTGCAGCAGCAGCAGGTCGCGCGTGCCCTTGGTGACGAACAGGCAGACCGCCGCGCCCTTGCGTTCGAGCACGGCGTTTGTGGCCACGGTCGAGCCGTGGACGAGCTCCTCGATCCCTGCCGGGTCCAGGCCGGCGGCGTCGATGGCGTTCATGGCGCCGAGATCGGGGCAGGCCGGCGTGCTCGGCACCTTGGCCGTGCGCAGCGACTCCCCGTCCACCGCCACCAGGTCGGTGAAGGTTCCCCCGACTTCAATGCCCACGCGCATGCCTGCTCCCGGTCTCCGGCGCCCGCTGCTAAAGTGCATTCGCAAACGCGGGAATGGAAGACAGGGAGTGAAGGCGCCGCGCTTCTCCTACGTCCGGCCGAAAAGTCTCGGGAGCGCCCTGGAGCTTCTCGCGGAGCATGGCGACGAGGCCCGCATCCTCGCCGGCGGCCAGAGCCTGATGCCGACGCTCAACATGCGCCTGTCCGAGCCGCGCCTGCTGGTCGACATCAACCGCATCGACGCGCTCAAGGGCATTTCGTTCGAGGACGGCGCGGTGAGGATCGGCGCGCTCGCCCGCCATGCCGAGCTGCTGGCCTCGCCCATTGTCGGGCGGCGCCTGCCCCTGATCGCGGCCGCCATGCCCCATGTCGCCCATGTCGCGGTGCGCAACCGGGGCACGTTCGGCGGCAGCATCGCGCTCGCCGACCCCGCCGCCGAATTGCCGGCCTGCGCAGTCGCGCTCGACGCCGCCTTCGTGCTGGCGAGCCTGCGCGGGCGGCGGACGGTGCCGGCGCGGTCCTTCTTCCACGGCCTCTACGAGACGGAACTGGCCGAGGACGAGCTTCTGGTCGAGGCCCGCATCCCGGCCCTCGCCGCCGGCTACCGCTCGTCCTTCCTGGAGTTCGCCCGGCGCCACGGCGATTTCGCGCTGGCGGGCGTGTGCTGCCATGCCCATGTCGACGGCGCCGTGCTGAGCGACGTCCGCCTGGCCTATTTCGGCAGCGAGGACCGGCCGCTGTTCGCCGGGGCCGCCTCGGCCGCGGCCGAAGGCAGGGCATGGTCCGGTGATGTGAAGCAGGCGGTGAAGGCCGCGCTCGGCGGCGACCTCGACCCGATCGCGAGTTTCCATGCCTCGGCGGCAACCCGCCTGCACCTTGCGCGCGTGCTGGCGGGGCGCGCGCTCGACCGCATGGTCTGGGCGGGCTGAGGGAGCGGGGCGATGCAGGAGTTCATCGACATTGCGCTCACGGTCAACGGCGACGCGGTTGCGAGGCGCGTCGAGGCGCGCCAGCACCTGGTGGACTTCCTGCGCATCGAGCTCGGCCTCACCGGCTCCCATCTCGGCTGCGAGCACGGCGTCTGCGGGGCCTGCACGGTCCGGGTGGACGGCGCCATCGTGCGCGGCTGCCTGATGCTTGCGGTCCAGGCCGACGGGGCCGATGTCTGGACGATAGAGGGCCTGTCGGACACCGGGGAGATCGCCGACCTCCAGCAGGCCTTCATCGAACGCAACGCGCTCCAGTGCGGTTACTGCACGCCGGGCATGCTGCTGACCGCGGCAGAGATGCTGGCGGCCGGCCGCCGGATGACCCGCGCCGAGATCCGCGCGTTCCTTTCGGGCAATTTCTGCCGCTGCACCGGCTACCACGCCATCATCGACGCCATCGAGACGGCGATGGAGGGGCGCTTCGGTGGCTGATCCTTCGCCTTCCGTCGGGCGGCCCCTGCCGCGCAGCGCCGCACGGCGGCTCGCCTTCGGGCGCGGCAAGTATGCCGACGATCTTCGCTTTCCCGGCCTGCTCCACCTCGCCTTCGTCAGAAGCCCCCATGCGCACGCCCGTATCGTGAAGATCGACCCCGCGCCGGCGCTTGCCGCCGCGCCGAATGCGCGGGTGTTCACCGGCGCGGACATCGCCCGGGTTTGCGGCCCCTGGCAGGCGAAGGTGGACAACCTGCCGACTCTGGTCTCGCCGCCGCAGCGCATCGTCGCGGTGGACCGCGCCGCCTGGCAGGGCGAGCCTGTCGCCGCCGTCGTGGCCGCCAGCCGCGCCGAAGCCGAGGATGCGGCGGCGGAGGTCATCGTCGAGTGGGAGCCGCTGCCCGTTGCTGCCGTTCGCGACCGCACGCTCGACGCGGATGCCGCGCCGGCCCATCCGGAGCTGGGCGGCAATCTGAGCTATGCGACCCTGATCCGGGCGGGCGATCCGGACGCTGCGCTCGCCGAAGCGGCGCATACGGTGGAGGGCCGCTTCTCCTTCGCGCGCCACACGGGCGTGCCGCTCGAACCGAGGGCCGTGATCGCCGACTACGATCCGGGCGAGGGGACGCTGACCGTACACGGGAGCCACCAGGCGCCGTGGCACCAGCAGGACACGCTGTCGCGCCATCTGGGCATCCCCGAGCATCTCGTCCGGGTCGTGACGCCCGATATCGGCGGCGGGTTCGGCATCAAGCTGCACATCTATGGCGAGGAGATCGCGGTCTCCGCCGTCAGCAGGCTCCTGGGCCGGCCGGTCAAATATGTCGCGGACCGCATGGAGTCCTTCGTCAGCGACGTGCAGGCCCGCGACCAGTCGGTGAGCGCGCGCATGGGCGTGGATGAAGACGGCGGCATCCGGGGCCTGTCCGTGGACGCGCTCTCCTCCTTCGGCGCCTACGCCGCCTACGGGCGCCCGCCGGTCAATGAAGGCATGATGACGATCATGATGACGGGCGGGCCCTACGCCAACGGGCATTATGAGGGCCGGCTCCGCATCGCCTTCCAGAACAAGCCGCCCTCGGGCATGTACCGCGCGGTCGGCCAGCCCATCGCCTGCGCGGTCACCGAGCAGCTTGTCGACTGGGCGGCCCATGCCGCGGGCATCGACCCGGTGGACATGCGGCGGCGCAACTACTGGACCGACGAGGCCTGTCCGCTCAGGACCCCGGGCGGAATCGGGATCCGCCGGCTCAGCCTCGGCCGCTGCCTCGACAGGCTGGTTGCGATGATGGATTACGGTGCGCTCCGCGCCGAGCAGGCGGCGCTGCGCCGGAACGGGACCTATCGCGGCATCGGGGTCGCCACCTTCCTCGAAATGACCTCCATCGGCCCGGAGCGCTACGGCCCCGCCGGCGCGCATGTCAGCACCCAGGACGGCGCGACAGTGCGCCTCGAACCCTCGGGCGTGGTGCGCTGCGTTACCTCGGTCGTCGAGATCGGGCAGGGCACGCATGCGGCGCTCGCCCAGATCGTTGCGGACTGCCTCGGCGTCGCGCCGCAGCATGTCGCCGTGGTGGGCGGGGATACCGCGCTCACTCCCTATGGCGGCGGCGCCTGGGCCTCGCGCGGGTTGACCATCGGCGGCGAGGCCGCATGGCGGGCGGCGCAGGGCCTCAGGCGGAACATCCTCGAACTCGCCGGATCGATCCTCCAGGCCGATCCGGCCGGGCTCGACCTTGCAGGCGGCGCGGTCTGCGACCGGGCGACGGGAGAGGCCCGGATAACCCTCGCCGAGATCGGCCG
>JAJEAZ010000007.1 GCA_022824105.1 Alphaproteobacteria bacterium | reverse complement strand
TAGAGCACCGGCACCGACACCTCGTCGCGCAAGCGCTCGAAATAGGGCAGGATTTCCGCCTTGCGCGCTTCGTCCAGCGAGGCCAGCGGCTCGTCGGCGAGGATCAGCCGGGGGCTCGCCAGCAGCGCGCGCCCGATCGCGACCCGCTGTTTCTCGCCGCTCGACAGCGCGCCGGGGCGGCGGCCCAGCAGATGTCCGATGCCGAGCATGTCGACAATGCGCCCCATGTCCTCGCGCGGCCCGTTCTTCGGCGCGAACCAGCGGCCGTATTTCAGGTTCTGGCCCACGGTGAGATGCGGAAACAGCCGCCCCTCCTGGAAGATGTAGCCGAGCCGGCGCCGGTGGGCGGGAAGCCAGGCGCCGCGCTCCGTGTCGAACAGCACCCAGCCGTCCGCGACCGCGCGCCCGGCCTCGGGCCTGAGAAGCCCTGCGACGGCGTTGACGGTCGTCGTCTTGCCGGAGCCGGAGCGGCCGAACAGAACGGTCACGCCCGGCGGCGCCTCGAAGGACACGTCCAGTTCGAAGCCGGGAAAGGCGTGGCGGAGGGTGACGGAGAGCGTCATGCGCCGGCCACCCGTCTCGCCACGCGCCGCGCGACGAGTTCGGAAAGCAGCAGCGCCGCCATGGACACGGCGACCGCGATCGCCACCAGCCGGAGCGCGGAGGCCTCGCCGCCCGGCACCTGGAGGAAGGCGTAGATCGCTGTCGGCAGGGTCTGCGTCTGGCCCGGAATGTTGGAGACGAAGGTGATCGTCGCCCCGAACTCCCCCATCGCCTTGGCGAAGGCCAGGATCGTGCCCGCGAGAATTCCCGGCAGGACGAGCGGCAGGGTCACGGTCGCGAAGACCCAGGGGCCGGAGGCGCCGAGCGTCGCGCTTGCCTGTTCCAGCCTCGGGTCCACGGCCTCGATGGACAGCCGGATGGCGCGGACCATGAGCGGAAAGGCCATGACCGCCGCCGCCAGCGCCGCGCCCGTCCAGCGGAAGGCGAAGACGATGCCGACCTCCTGCAGCAGGCCGCCGACGGGTCCCTGCGTCCCGAAGGTCAGCAGCAGCAGGTAGCCCGTCGCCACCGGGGGCAGGATGAGCGGCAGATGCACCACCCCGTTCAGAAGCTGCCGGCCGGGGAAGCGCCAGCGCGCGAGCGCATAGGCGGTCAGCACGCCGAGCGGCAGGCTTGCGAGCGTCGCCCAGAACGCGACTCGCAGGGACAGCGCAACCGCCTGCCATTCCTCGGGGCTCAGCCAGTCCATGGCGCGATTCTACTCGAAGGCGGCGGCAAAGCCTTGCCGGTCGAACGCCTTTCGCGCGGCCGGCCCGCGCAGCCAGGCGAGGAAGCGCGCCTTGAGCGGGTTGCGGCTCGCGGCCACCGCGGCGGCCGGATAGACGATGGGCGGGTGGCTGTCCGCGGGGAAGGCGCCGACGACGGTCACATTGTCGTCCGCCGCGGCATCGGTCGCATAGACGACGCCGAGCGGCGCCTCGCCGGAGGAGACGAGCGCCAGCGCGGCGCGCACATTGTCCGCCTGCGCCACCTTCAGCGCGACGGCCTCCCAGATGCCCAGCCGCCTGAGCGCCGCCTTGCCGTAGATCCCGGCGGGCACCGCATCGACGAGCGTCATGGCGAGGCGGCCTTCGCCCAGCATGCCGGCTATGTCGGCGCCCGGGACGATGTCCACAGGGGCCGCGTCCCGCCCGTGCGCGATCAGCACGATGCTGTTCTTCAGCAGGTCGAAACGGCTTTCCCGGTCGATGAGGCCGTCCCGCTCCAGCGCGTCCATCCAGCCCGGATTGGCGGAAATGAAGATGTCCGCGGGCGCGCCGTGCCGGATCTGGCGGGCAAGCGCGGAGGAGCCGGCCAGCGACACGGTCACGGCGCGGCCGGTCTCGCGCTCGAACGCGGCGGCAATCTCGTCCATCGCATTCTTGAGGCTGGCGGCGGCGAAGACCGTGATCGCGTCCGCGCCGAAGCCGGGCCGCACGAGGCCGAGGCCGAGCGCAAGGCCGGCGGCAAGCCCGAACAGGCGGCGGCGAAGGGGTGAAGACGGCAAATGCGGCGCTCCCCGGCGGCCCTGCCAATTGGCCCTTTTTCCACCGGCCCGGCAAGGCGTCGCCGTGCAGGAGGACCCCCTGCGAAACGTCATGAATTGTCATGCGATGTCATGGGCGGGCGCGAATTCCGCGCTGTCCAACCAGTCCCCGTCCTGCCGGTCCCGGTCACCGTCCCGGCGCTCATCACCATCGTCCCAGTCGTCCTCGTCCCAGTCGTCGTCCTCGTCCGGACCGCGGGGGCGGAAGGGGTCTTCTTCCCGTTCGAGGCGGTCCTGCCTGCGCTCCTCGACCGCCTCCGGGGACCAGGGGTCGTAGATGTCGGCGTAGCCGTTGCGGCGCTGGTAGAGCCAGTCATGTTCGGCGCCGTCGGCCCGGTCGTCGTCGATCCAGTCCGCATCGCCGGTCCAGTCGAGGCCGGCCAGCGGGCAGTCCTCATAGACCTGCTCGGGCGGGTCGTCGGCCG
>JAJEAZ010000607.1 GCA_022824105.1 Alphaproteobacteria bacterium | reverse complement strand
ACCTGACGATTCCCCATCGATTCCCAGCGACCTTCCTTCGCAAAGCGCCGACTGTCCGCAAATGCCGTGGACCTCGGGGGTTTCCTCCGTTGCAGGTGACCCGGAGGGCGCCGGCAACGCTCGGATTTCGGGCCTGAGGGTTGAAGCTCACACATATTGACACGGCACTCTGGACTCAACAGTTTGGTGTATGAGGCCCTGGCCTCCCAGGAAATGACGCACGCGGAACCCCAACGCGACGTCCCGTAAGCTATGCGGGTGCATCCTGACTGTTCCAGTGAGAGGGAGAAACTCGGACATGGCTTCACTCATCAATTCGCTCATGAATAGAGCCGGCAAGCAGTTCGGCTCGGACGTCTATGCGCACTACACCGCCGTCTATACATGGGATTCGAACCAGATGGCTCATGCCATGATGGGCTTTGCCGGAACGACGTTGTTTATACATACCGCCGCGCGATTTGGCCTAGAATTCTGGTACGGTGCACTATTCTACATCATTCCCTTTCTTAAGGACTTGACTGACATCATTGCAGACCAACGATCAGGCCCTACACCTCAGTTCGAAATGAACGCATCACGTCGGCGCGAAATCTGGTTGGATGCCTTGACCGACAATTTCTTTTGGCTCACCGGAATGATACTCGCACTTTTCGTAATGGCGATGGACTGTGAAAATCGCCCCTGGTGGGTATGCGTTGTGATTTTAGCCGGATTCCTGGTATTTGGCAGTGTCATATTTCTCGCTCGTCTCCATTTCGGAAAACAAAAAAGACAATTCGACATCTCCGGCCTGCCCTACTTTTTTCGCCTCCCGTGTTTTCCTGGTAAATTAGCTGGTCATTCCAACAACAACGGCATTAGGCCGAAAGATGAGATCGAAAATTTTGTAAATCGTGACAGAAAAAAGGCAAGCCATCTGTTACTCTATGGCCCGCAACACTCCTTCAAGACCACCTTGGCGGTTGCCATTGGATCCGGTTTGACTGTTCGGCGCCAAGCAGTGCGTTACTTGTCTAAAGCGAGACTTATTGAGGAATACACGCCTCCCATCCGTACAGGACACACGGTAACCGAAGCAATTCCTCCCCATAAGGCCGACATCGTGATCATAGACGATTTGCATCATCCCGACGGACTGACGAACGTTTTCCCTGCTCTGGTGGGAAAGTCAACTGTTTGGGTCGTACCCTCAAAGGGTATCGGCATCGAGAACTCCAATGGTATGGACTTCGAAAAATGGGTTGAAGTGATTACAAATGGTCTAAAAGTTGAAGATGGCCGAAACGTCGAAGATCTCCAGAAAGAGCGATTGGTCCCTATAGAACTCGATAAACCTCAAGAAGGTCCGCAGCAATTGCCCGACAATCTACCCACTCCACTAAAGATATTAGCTCCAATTACACTGATCATATCCTTTGGTCTGATAGCCTTCGCTCTTGGCTCCCTAATGATGTTGCCCCCTTGTGAGGTTGGCTGCTTTTGATATATACTCTAAACGAACTGACCCAAGTATCAGGTCGGGACTCTTTGACGGATCGCGCGACCGACACGCACTCCCCAACGAACGTCGTGCGATAGATGATCGGTCTCCATATTGTGCAGAGGGATGTCCCCGCTACGGCAGGAAACATACGTTCTCGTCCATCAGATACCGAGAGCACACTCATACCGCGCCACCTGCGTGGACATGTTCTTGACTTCATGTTTCGTCAGCCCCATCCTGCCGTCATGACATGGCGGGTTCAGATTGCCGAGGAGTTCGAGCCCGAGATGTCGGTGTTGCCCCTGGAAGTGCGCAGGGCGATCCTCGCGCACTCGCGGCTGCTTCGGCAATTCGGCCCGCAGCTTGGTCGCCCGCGCGTGGATACGCTGAACGGCTCGCGGCACGCGAACATGAAGGAGATGCGCTTCAATGCGGCCGGCGGGGAGTGGCGGGTTGCTTTTGCCTTCGACCCCACGCGCCGCGCCATGCTTCTGGTGGCGGGCGACAAGTCGGGCGGCAGCGAACGGCGGTTCTACCGCGAGTTGATCCGCAGGGCCGACCAACGGTTCGACCGGCATCTTGCCCGGCTTGCCGACGGATAGATAAGGAGAGTCCTTATGGCGCTGGATGTGGAAGACGTGATCGCGGGGCTCGACCCTGCCGAACGCCGCAAGGTGGAGGAAATGGCCGCCGAGCTGATCGCCGAGGAAATGACGCTGCGCGAGCTGCGCAAGGCCCGCGAGCTCACCCAGGCGAGCGTGGCGCGCGAGCTTGGCATCAGCCAGGACGCGATCTCCCGGCTGGAGCAGCGCAGCGACCTGTTGCTGTCCACGCTGCGCAGGACGGTCGAGGCGATGGGCGGCAGCCTGTCGCTCGTCGCCCGGTTTCCCGACCGCCCCCCGGTCGAGCTTGCCGGCATCGCCGAACATGTCGCCCGCGATTGACGCCGGTCAGCCCGGAAGGGAATATCTCGCATCCCGATGTCACGGTTCGCCATCCGACGAGAGAGATCACGGCATCGCAGGGGCATTGGGGCGGCAGCCTGTCGAACCGGCCCGATGCAGGCGGCAACCCGCGCCTCGCGGCCGGGTTCGTGCAGACCCGCTTTAGCGGAGGGCGACGACAGCCACGGGGTGTTCTTCGGCGCCTTGTAGGTGACGGTCACAAAAGGCCTTCGTGGCGCCGAGCGAGACCTACGGGGGCCAGCCCCGGCGGCGTTGATGGCACCGGCAGGGAGGGATCATGAGTGAAGGCGAGCGGGTCGAGGACCATCTCTCGGTTGTCGGGGCGACCGTGCTCGGCGCGAGAAACGCGGAGGGCGAGCGGATCGTGCTGTTGCGGTTGAGCTGCGTCGATGCCGGCGGCTCCGCTGTTGCGCCGGTCAACCTGGCGCTCCGGTCCGGCGAGGCTTCGAGCCTGGCGGCGGAGATCGTGCGGACCGTCGATGTGCTGCACGGGACCGAGCATTGACGCCGGACGCGATGCGGCGGGAGCGGCTCTGGCGCGAGCGACGGGACCGAAACGACGGGGATGCTCGACCTTGGTCGCCGACATGGCCGGTGACGGTCAAGCGCCCGGACGGGCGGGTGGACATCGGCCGCTACGCCAAGGGACGCAAGGGCGACCATTGCGTTTACGGCGCGACGGACGGGGCCAGCACTGCCGGCGACTATCCGGTTACCGACCCGGCTGGCCCGTATCCGTTCGGGTCCCGGGGGATGAGGAGTGGGTTATCCGCTCGTTGGCATGCTCGCACCAGCCGCGACAGGTGTGATTCTACCGATTGAGGGTGCGCTGCCAATCTTTTCGGAGAGGACGGAGCCAGATGTCCTTTTTCGGCTGGGCTCGTTTCGTGTGCCTGTCATAGCGGCCCCGGCCCTGGGTGGTGCCGACGCGGGTCCAGCCCGATGCGCGGTAGACGGCGCCGGTGTATCGCGGGGTCTCGACAAAGGTCTCGATCAGCACGGGGGTGGTGCCGTAGCGCTCGGTCCAGTCGGTGGGCAGGCGGCGGCGCACGATGGCGAGGATGTGCGAGCCGAGGTTGGGGATCTCGATCCAGGGCAATATCAGGAAGCGCGGGTTGTCGACCACCAGCGGCAGGTTCTTCTCGCGCATCTCGGGCGTCCATCCGATGAACTTGTCGCGCGGAGCGAGCTTCCACGCGGCGGTGGAGAAGCCGAGCATGGCGACGGGCCAGCCGTTGCGGTCATGGACGGCGTAGCGCATCTGGGCGCCGACCAGGGTCTTGTGTCCGAGGTAGTGGTAGCGGGCGACGAACTCGTTCCAGAGCCTGCCTTCGCGGGTGCTGTGCACGACAGTGCGGAAGTCGAGCGGGCGGACCTCGTCGAGGGCGGTCGGGGCCGGGAACAGCGGCGGCTCGGTGTCAGGTCCGAACTGGATCGGCCTGGGCCGGTGCTTCCGAACCCTCGGCGGCGGCAGCTCGATGAGACCGTCCTTGTGCATGGCGAGCATGGCGACACGGGCCATCATGTCTTTGAGCCCGCCGTCGGGCTTGAGCCAGCCGACGCGCCGGCAGAACTCGATCGACAGGGCGCGGCGGGAGAGCGGGGCGGGACCGGCGATGAGCGCGCGCAGCAGCGCCATTTCATCTTCGGTGAAGTCGCGCCCGTAATAGCGGCACTCGACCGCGCCGGTCATCCCGACGCCGCGAGTTCGCGCCGGCGCTCCTCGCTCATCGACCACGGCAGCCAGGGGGACAGGTCGTCCGGCGGCTCGCCGCCGTTCTCCGCGCACGCGGTCAGCCATTCACCGAGCCAGCGCCGGACGTCGATGCCGTTGATCGCCAGCGTGCCGGCCACCGAGTACATCGTCGCCGTGAACCCGGCACCCTTCACGCTGTCGGAGCCGAACGAGAGCCGTCGCCCGATGACCGCGAAGCGCAGGGAGAGCTCGCTGCGGTTGTTGTCCATGGGCACGAACGGCTTGTCGACGAAGACGCACAGCCCTTCACGGTGGTTGAGAAGCGATCGCAGCGGCTTGGCCCTGCGCGCCCTGTCCGTCAGCCCGGCCAGTTCCGCTTCGGCGGCAGCGAACAGCTCGTCGACCGCCTTCTTCAGCCTGGCGTGCGCGACGTCGAACGCCGGCGTCTGGCGTTCGAGAGGGTGAGCGGGGTCGTAATGCTCCAGCCGCGCATCGTTGAGCCGGTAGACCTCCGCGATCCGCTCGATCCATCTCTGGCACCAGCGCCTGAGCCGCACGCGCCCGGCCGCGCAGTCGATGAACGAGCGCCTTTGGTGCGCCCAGCACCATTGCAGGATCACCTTGCCGGCAAGCTCGCGGGCCAGTTTCCTGTAGGCGCTGAACCGGTCGCAGACCAGAACCACGATGCCCTTCGTCGAACCGAACAGCTTCATCGCGACCTCGGCGCTGCGCGAGGGGTCGATGTGGTAGTAGACCGCGTCCGGGCTCACCGAGGTCCACAGCCAGGCGCGGCTCGACCGGCCTTTCTCGCGATAGGCCTGAACGCGCCAGGATGTTTCGTCGGCATGGCGCAGCGCCGCCTCGTTCTGGTGCGCGAGGATCGCCTCGGCCAGCGGCTCGAACAGCGGCACGAAGCGCGTGATGCTGTCGGCCAGCGTCCCCGGCGAGATCGTCAGCCCCATGTCGGCCAGCCAGGCCGCGACCCGATGCAGCGGCCGGCAGCAGACGAAGCGTTCGTAGAGCATGCACGTCCAGACGCTGATCCCGTAGGGCGTGGTCTCGAACAGACGCGTCACCGGCGGCGCGGTCACCTCCCGCGGCGCGGAGGCGCAGTCGCAACTCCGGCGCCAGCGCGACCGGACGATGGTACGCTCGCAGGCCTCGACATCGATCTCGAAGAGGGTGGTGCACCGCTCGCCGTTGGCGGCGTAGGGCTTGCCGCAACGCGGGCAGATCCGCGCATCTTCCGGCGGGTCGCGCGTCTCCTTCTTCTTCTTGAGCCCGGGGCGCTGGGTGCGGCCGTGCCCGGCGGCGCCGCGCTGCTGGCCGCGCTCGCGCCCGGTGCCCGGCTTCTTCTGCCGCTCGCTCCTGCTGCCGTAGAGCGCCTTCGACAGGACGCTGCGGGTCGAGCGCAGCTTGTCGAGGTCGCCTTCCAGTTTCTCGACCCGCGCGGCCAGCGCGGCGTTCTCGCCCTTCAGATCCCGCACCTCGGCGCGCAGCCCGGCATTCTTCTCCCGCAGCGACGCGATCAGCTCCGTGGCCCGCACAACCGCGGAACGCAGCCGGTCGTTGCGCTCGCGCAGCCACGCGATTGTGCCCTCCCGGGCCTCCACCAGCCGCCTGGCCGCCGCGAGATGCCGGTCGAACTGCTTGCGCAGCGACTCGGCCACGCGCTCGCCCTCGCGGTGCACCTTCGCGATCCGCGAGCGCTCCCGGTCGATGTCCTGCTTCAGCCAGTTGATCTCGTCCTGGTGGCGTGCCTCGACCTGCTCCTGGTGCTCGTGAGACCGTCGCAACGAGAGGCGAAGACCGGCGATCTCGTCGTCCTGGGACGCGACCCTGCGCTCCAACGCCTTCATGGCCCGCGACGCGGTCTTCGGTACGGCCGCCTTGAGCTTGAACCGGCAGGTGTCGAGCTGCCTCTCCAGCGAGTCCGCGAGCGCTCGGGCATCCCTCTCCGACCGGCGCAGTTCCTCGCGGCGCAACTCCGCCACTCGCGCGCGACCCCGTTCCTCCTCGATACGCGCCTCCGCCTCTTCAAGCAGAGGCTTCCAGTCGAGCGGCTCGCGCCCCGCCGCCGCGATGGAAGGCGACCACGGGGTATCGCCGCCCCCGGCCGGCGTCAGGTCGGTACAGAAATCCGCGTCGAGAACCGCCATGCGCGAGACGGTAGCGCATGCCCGAAGTAGTTACCAGTCAGAAAATTCGTGGCAGTCTACGATCCCCCGGGACCCGAACGGATACGCTGGCCCCGCCGGCCCGAAAATGGAAATCGGGTGTCACTCGCCGCCAGGGGGCGTCCAAATTTTGAAAAAATCTGCATTCGTTTTGATGACTGATTTGGAATCATCGGCTACATGCCATCGAATACGCTATAATTTATTACATGAAATCAATGATTTATAGGATATTCGCCGAAAATTCTATAGACTTG
>JAJEAZ010000631.1 GCA_022824105.1 Alphaproteobacteria bacterium | reverse complement strand
GCTCTTCCAGGAACAGGCGATGCGCGTCGCCATGGAGGCGGCCCGGTTCACGCCGGACGAGGCCAATGCGCTGCGCCACGCCATGGCGACTTTCCGCAAGCGCGGCACGCTCGGCCTGCTCCGGGACCGGATGGTGGGCCGTATGACCGCGCGCGGCTACGACCCGGAACTGGCGGCGCGCTGCTTCCGCCAGATCGAGGGCTTCGGGGATTACGGTTTCCCCGAGTCCCACGCCGCGAGCTTCGCGCTGCTCGCCTATGTCTCCTCATGGCTCAAATGCCACCATCCGGAGGTCTTCGCCTGCGCGCTGCTGAACGCGCAGCCGATGGGCTTCTATGCCCCCGCCCAGATCGTGGGGGACGCCCGCGAGCACGGGGTGGAGGTGCGCCCGGCGGATGTCCATGCGAGCGGCTGGGACAACAGCCTGGAACGCATGGCGGACGGGGGCCATGCGCTCCGGCTCGGCCTGCGCCAGATCACCGGTCTTGGCAAGGAGGACGCGAAGCGCATCCTCAAGGCGCGCGGCGAGCCTTGGTCCGATGTCGCCGCGCTCCGGCACGGGACCGGAATCGGGACTGCCACCATCGAGACGCTGGCCGCGGCCGACGCCTTCGGCTCCATGGGGCTCGACCGGCGCGAGGCGCTCTGGCAGGCGGGTGCCCTGGAGAAATCAGCGCCGTTGCCCCTCTTCGAGGCAGCGGGCAGATCGGCCGAGGGCCCGGAGCCGCCGGCCGCCCTGCCCGCCATGGCGCCGGGCGAACAGGTCATCGAGGACTACCGGACGCTCAGGCTCTCGCTCCGGGCGCATCCGCTCTCCTTCCTGCGCGCGCGGCTGGCGAAGGGAGGGGCGCTCGCGGCCGAGGCCATCGCCCGCTCCCGCGACGGAGAGCGAGCATCCGCCGCCGGCCTCGTGCTGGTCCGCCAACGGCCCGGCAGCGCCAGCGGGGTCATCTTCATGACGCTGGAGGACGAAACCGGCGTCGTGAACATCGTGGTCTGGCCGCGTGTGCTGGAGAGCTTCCGCAGGGCGGTGCTGGGCGCGCGCCTGGCGCTGGTCCGGGGCCGCGTCCAGCGCACGGCCGACATCGTCCATCTCGTCGCCGACCGGCTGGAGGACCTGACCGGCTGGCTCGACCTGCTGACGCCGGACGAAGCGGGCGGTGCGCCGTCGCCCGGACCCGTCGCCTTCCCCTCGCGCCACCCCCGCAACCTCCGCTCGATCCCCAGGTCGCGAGATTTCCGGTGAGGCGGCCTCTGAACCGCGTGTGGCGGCGGCATCGGCGATATGCAAGACTGCCGAAGTCGGAAAGGCTGGAGAGGCGCCGCCATGACCCCGGACATGATGACAGTGTTGATAGCAACCGGCGGCATAGTTGTAACGCTGGGCACGCTGATCGTCAGTCTTTTCCTCTGGCTGCGCGCCGATATGCACCAGATGCGTAACGAGCTCAAAGGCGACATCAACGCGCTCGACACGAAGGTGGCCGATCTGGGCGAGCGTGTAGCGCATCTGGGCGAACGCATGGCGCGGATCGAGGGGAAGCTCGAATTCCTCGAGCATTACATCACCCGGCAGAACGAGCCGCCGCCGGCCGCTGCCGAATAGGGCCGCCTGCCCGTCCGCACATTCCCCTGCCGCCCGAAACCGCTTACGCTCCCGCTTCCGGAATGTTGCAGGGACGGAAGGAAGCGGCGCGATGGCGGAAGCCGAGTTCGATTACATCGTCGTGGGCGCGGGATCTGCGGGGGCGGCGCTCGCCAGCCGGCTGACCGAGGACCCGGACTGCAAGGTGCTGCTGCTGGAGGCCGGCAAGGCGAGCCACCCTTATTCGCGCTTCCCGATCAGCTTCGGCCTGCTGATCGACAATCCGGCCGCCAACTGGTGCTTCATGTCCGACCCGGAGCCGACCACCGCGAACCGCGAGATTCCGGTGCCGCGCGGCAAGCTGCTCGGCGGGTCCAGCAGCATCAACGGCCTCGTCTATGTGCGCGGCCAGCCGCTCGACTACAACACATGGGCGCAGATGGGCAATCGCGGCTGGACCTGGGAGGACGTGGCGCCCGTCTTCAAGCGCATGGAAAGCTACGAGAAGGCCGGCGACGGCATCCGGGGCGAAGACGGCCCGCTCCAGGTCACCGAGGTGCCGGACCAAAACCCGCTCTACGACGCGCTCTTCGCCGCCGCCGAAGAGGTCGGCCACAAGGTCAACCCGGACTACAACAGCCCCGACCAGGAAGGCGTGGTCAAGACGCAGGTGACGATCAAGGACGGGCGGCGCATGTCCACCGCCCATTGCTACCTGAAGCCCGCCGAAAACCGCCCGAACCTCCGCATCGTGACGGAGGCGCATACCCGCCGGGTGCTGCTGGAGGGCAAGCGCTGCGTCGGCGTCGCCTACGAAAAGGGCGGGCAGACGGTCGAGGCGCGGGCCGGGCGCGAGACGGTGCTGGCCGCAGGCGCGGTCTGCTCCCCGCAGATCCTGGAGCTCTCCGGCATCGGCCGCCCGGAGGTGCTGGGCGCGCACGGCATCGAGGTGCAGCACGAGCTGGCCGGCGTCGGCGAGAACTTCCGCGACCACATCAATGCCCGCATCCAGTGGCGGGTGACGGCGAGGGGCGTCTCCTACAATGAGCGCATGGGCACGCTGTTCGGCAAGGCCGGCCAGGTGCTGCGCTACGCCTTCACGCGCGGCGGCTTCATGAGCCTGCCGTCCGCGCCGCTGCTTGCCTTCCTGCGCACCCGGCCCGAGCTGGAGACGCCGGACGTGCAGATGCACCTGGTGCCCTATGCCGTGAAGGACCCGAAGCGCCGGCTGCTGCAGCCCTTCCCCAGCATGACCATCGCCTGCTACCAGCTCAGGCCCGAGAGCCTGGGCTCGATCCACATCCGCTCCGCCGACCCGGACGCGCAGCCGGCGATCCGGTTCAACTTCCTCGCCGACGAGATCGACCAGCGGGCCATGACCGACGGCTTCCGCATGATGCGCGAACTCATGGCGGCCGAGGCCATGGCGCCGCTGCGCGGCGCGGAATACGACCCCGGCGAGCAGGTGGCGAGCGACGATGAGATCCTCGACTGGATCCGCAGCAACTCGCAGACCGCCTACCACCCCATCGGCACCTGCCGCATGGGGCCGGGGCCGGACGCCGTGGTGGACGACCGGCTCAGGGTCCACGGGCTGGAGGGGCTGCGTATTGCGGACGCCTCGATCTTCCCGACCATGCCGTCCGGCAACACCAACGCGCCCTCGATCATGATCGGCGAGCGCTGCGCCGACTTCCTGCGCGGCCGCGAATAGGCCCCCCGGGGCCCGCTACTTCGGCGGGTGGGCCCGGACGGCGTCCTCGTTGACATCCGCGCCCCAGCCGGGGCCGGTCGGCAGGATGAGTTCGCCGTTCTCGATCCGGGGCGGGACCGTCACGAGATCGTCCTTCCACGGCACGTCGTCTATGTCGATTTCCATGATGCGGAAGTTCGGCACGGTCGCGCAGAGATGCGCGCTCATCAGGGTCGAGAGATGGCCGTAGAAATTGTGCGGCGCGATGTTGACCTCCCAGGCGTCGCACATGGCGGCGATCTTGAGGCTTTCGCTGAAGCCGTTCCAGGGCACGTCGATGATGGCGGCGTCCATCGAATACCGCTCGAGGAAGGGCCGGAACTGACGCCGCCCGTACAGCGACTCGCAGGACGCGATGGGCGTTTCGACCGACCGGCGGATCATGGCCAGCCCCTCCGGGTCGTAATTGTCGATCTCGATCCAGTAGAGGCCGAGATCGTCGAGCGCGCGGGCGAGCGCCATGTAGCCGTCGGTGCGGAAGTTGAAATTGAGATCCACCAGGATATCGACCCGGCCGCCGCTGCCCTCCTGAAAGGCCGAGATCTGGTTGCGGAGCGCGCGCACCGTCTCGCGTGAGAGGTTGAGTTCCGGCCGGTCGCCGGCCGAGCGGGCGAAACCCGGCATGTAGACATAGGGCTCGGAGCCGTCGAAGCGGTACATGTTGCATTTGAGCGCGGTGAAGCCCCGCTCGCGCACCCGCGCGCCGAGCGCCTCCACATCGTCGAGGCTCCGCAGCGGCTGCTCGCCGATCACCTCCGCATGGTTCACCAGATAGGTGCCGCAATGCGACCAGTAGAGCCGGAAGCGGTCGCGCACCGGCCCGCCGAACAGCTCATAGACCGGCACGCCGAGCGCCTTCGCCTTGATGTCCAGCAGCGCGTTCTCGATGGCGGCGATGGCCTGCGCATTCATGCCGCCCGGCGCCTGGCGGGTCTGGGCGTAGAGCATGGCGCTGATCCGTTCGACGGGCCGGGGGTCCGCGCCGACAAGCGTCTCGCCGAGCGCGGCGATGACGGCGCTCAGGCCCCGGCTGCCATAGCTCTCATTGTATTCCGACCAGCCGACCAGCCCTTCGTCGGTGGTGATCTTCAGGAAGGAGATGTTCCGCCAGCCGGCATCCACATGCAGGGTCTCGAATCCCCGGATCTTCATCGGACTTGCTCCCTTCTTTTCCCTCTGCGGCCCGCCTGGGCGACTATGGCACGGTTTATACGGGCGTTCGACGGCAACTCTCGCGCCGCGGGGTCAGGAGACCAGGGCGCCGGGATCGAGCCGTTCCAGCCTGGCCGGATCGTATGGCCGCAGGTCCATCCCGCCATGCGCATCGCCGGCGATCAGCGCCGCCAGCGCCTCGCCCGTCGACGGGGCGTTGAGCATGCCCCAGACGCTGTGGCCGGTCGCCACAAACGCGCCGGCGATGCCCGGGACCGGCCCGATCAGGGGCAGGCCGTCCGCGGTGACCGGCCGGAAGCAGGCCTGCTCGGCCAGGACCCTGGAGGCCGCCAGAGCGGGCGCGACGCTCGCCGTCATCCGCCGCAGCCGCGCGCAGGCGCCGGCCTCGGGCAGCACGTCGGCCGGATCGACGGGCAGGGCGTGATCGCCCGACAGCCCGCAGACATAGGTGGTGCCGTCCGGCCGCGGATTGATCTCGGGCGCGGCCGTCTCCCCGTCCCCGGTTTCCAGCTCCACGAACAGCGAGACCGGAGAGGGCTCGTAGTCGAAGACGAGGCTGTGCCCCTTGATGCCGTAAACGGCGGGCAGCGGAAGCCAGCGGCAGGCCAGCAGCGACCACGGCCCCATGGCGATGACAACGGCGTCGGCGGCCACTTCCGTCCCGTCCACGACCGCGCCCGCCGCGCGCGCGCCGTCCGGCGCGAGCGCGATATCCTGGACGCATCCCTCGATCAGCCGCGCGCCGCGTTCGGTAGCGCCCGCCATCATCGCTTCGGTGAAGGCCGCCGGATGGATCTGCGCCGTCGTGTCGGGGCCCCCGAGCTTTCCATGCACCGCGCTGCCGCCGGCCAGCCAGTCGGGAGACGGCAGGCGCCTGAACCGGCCGACATCCCGCCGGGCGCTCGCGACGACGCCCAGGGTCTCGACCCGGCGATACCCCCAGTCGCGGCCGAGGCTCCCCGCCAGTTCCGCGTGCAGGTCGAAGCCCCGGCGCGCCAGCGCTTCCAGGGGGGAGCCGTCGCACCAGTCGCGCGCGAGGAACCCGCCCGACTTGCCCGACGCGGCGTTGGCGACGCCCGTCCGCTCGACGACGAGCGCCTCCACGCCGCGAAGGCTCAGGAAATAGGCAAGCGACGTCCCGATGACGCCGCCGCCGCAGATCAGCACCCTCATGCCGCCCGCCATGACCGCCCGGCGGGGCCGGCGGTCAGGACAGCTCCGGCATGTTGCCCGCGCGGCTGGCCAGCGGGATTTCGGTCAGTCCCGCAACATCCCTGGCGGCTTCCACCGCCTCGCCCGTGCCGACGCCGCAATCGACGCCCATGGCGTTCAGGAAGCTCACAATGTCCTCCGTCGGCAGGTTGCCGACCGAGCCGTAGTCGCCGGGAAAGGCGATGCCGCCGCCAATGCCGCAGATCGACCCCTCGACCATTGCGACGCCCGCATCGAGCGCCGCCATCACATTCGCCTGCGCCCAGCCCCGTTTCTCGTGGACATGGAAGCCGAATTCGCAGTCCGGGAAGCGATCATGCGCCATGCGGAACAGCGTGCCCACCTGGCGCGGCTCCTCCATGCCGGTGCTGCCGGCCAGATAGAAACGCCGCACGCCCATATTGCGCAGCCGGTCCACGCAATCGAGCGTGCGCTCGGGTGCGATCACGCCCTCATAGGGGCAGTAGAGCGACATGCCGAGCGCCATGATGAAGGCCCGGCCGGCCTCGTCGGCGACGCGGAAGCAGTCCCCGCCGGCCTGGATCGCCTCGTCCACCGTCATGTTCTGGTTCTTCGCCATGTAGGCGCCGCTCACCGTCATGAGGCCGAGGACCTCGTCGATATCGGTCTCGACGGCGCGCAGCGCGCCGCGCTTGTTCGGCACCAGCGCGCGATAGACGGTGCCCTCGCGCCGCTTCACCCGCGAGACGACCTCCTCGGCGTCCGTCAGCATCGGCACATAGCGCGGGCTGGCGAAGCTGGTGATCTCGATGACGGGGAAGCCGGCATCGGTCAGCCGGTCGATCATGGCGACCTTGACGTCGGTCTCGATCCAGCGGCCGAGCGACTGCAGGCCGTCGCGCGGGCCCACCTCCACCACGGTCACCCGTTCGGGCAGCGCCAGCATGTCATTCCTCCCTGAGCCCTTCTTCCGGCCGCCGGCTCAGTCGAGCGGCAGGCCGGCCGCGCGCAACTCCACCTCGTCGAAGCCGAGCCGTTCCACGAGAACGGCCCGGTTGTCGGCGCCGAGCTTCGGCCCGGCATGGCGAATCCCGCCCGGCGTGCGCGAAAACTTGCCGACCACGTTCTGCATCCGGATCGGTCCGCCAAGCTCCCCGTCCTCGACCGCGACGATGTTCTCCCGCGCCTTGTAGTGCGGGTCCTCGAAAATCTCCGCAATGCTGTTGCAGGGCGCGGCGGCCGCGTCGAAGCGGTCGAAGAGCGTGAGCAGCTCGTCGCGGTCGAAGCGCAGCATCGCCGCCTGGAGCGCCTCGTCGAGCGCCGGCGCGTTCTGGATGCGCAGCCGGTTGTCGAGGAAGCGCTCGTCATGGACCAGCTCCGGCACTTCGAGCGCCTCGCACATGCGCTCGAAGGTGGACTGCGCGCTGCCGGAGATCGAGACCCACTTGTCGTCCTTCGTCCGGTAGGTGTTGCGCGGCGCGGTGAAGGGCAGACGGCTGCCATTGCGCTCCTGCACGATGCCGAGCTGGTCGAAGTCCACCACCTGCGGCCCGAGCAGCGTGAAGAGCGGCTCGTAGATGGCGAAGTCCACGACCTGCCCCCTGCCCGACCGGCGCTTCTCCTGCAGCGCCACCATGGCGAGGAAGGCGCCCATCAGGCCCGAGCTCTCGTCCGCCAGGCCGAAACCCGGCAGCAGCGGCGGCCGGTCGGCATAGCCGGTGATGTAGGCATATCCGGAATAGCCTTCGGCGAGCGTGCCGAAGCCCGGCCGGTGGCTGTTGGGGCCGGTCTGGCCGAAGCCGGTCAGGCGCACCATGATGAGGCCCGGATTGATTTCGCTCAGCACGTCATAGCCGAGGCCCCAGCGCTCCAGCGTGCCCTTGCGGTAGTTCTCGACCACGATGTCGGCGTCGGCAACGAGGCGCTTGACGATCTCGACGCCGAGCGGCGTGCGCAGGTCCGCGGTGACCGAGCGCTTGTTGCGGTTCACCAGCTTGAACATCAGCCCGACGCCGTCCTTGTCGTTGCCCCAGAAGCGCAACTCGTCGCCGGTGTCCGGGCGCTCGATCTTGACGACCTCGGCGCCGAAGTCGGCCAGGAACATCGTCGAGACGGGACCCGCGAGGAAATTGGAGATATCGACGACCTTGACGCCGGCGAGCGGCGGAGCGCTATCGGACATTGCTTGAACCCATGCAGGCCGGGACGCTCGAAACGCCCCTTCGGACAACGGAACCGTGCCCCGAAACAACCCGCCATGCAACCACCGTCCCGGCCCCCGAGACGGGGCGCAGGGCTTCGATCCGGACTTCGTTTCAACCGGCATTTTGTGAAAAAATATCCGATGATTTCATTTTATGTTCACATAGGGGCTTGACTTTCGCCCATATGGTGTAGAATGAAAGTAGAGAGAGGGGCGGCTTTCGGGGCCGCCTTTCGGCGTTTCTGCAGAAAGCGATGGCCGGGGCCCGTGAAAAAGACCCCGGCGTGAGCAAGCGCGAGAGGTGCGTGCGCCGTCTCGCGCGCGCAATCAGCCGCGCGAACCGCGCCGGCGCCGACACCCGCCCGCGCCCGCGCGCCCCCGCCGCCGCGATACGCGCGAAACAGGGCCGCTCCCCGCCGGGGCGGCCCGAACGAAGACGAATGCGAGCCAGGGAAAGGAGCCGCACACCATGCCCATCATCGACCCGACCGTCGCGCTGTCCACACGCCAGGAGGCCTTCTGCCGACACTATGCCGTCTCCGGCAATGCCGCTGACGCCGCAAGGCAGGCCGGCTACTCGGAGCGCTCCGCACGCCAGACCGGCGGCGCCCTGCTGGAACGGCCCTACATCGTCGAGCGGCTGCGGCGCATCCGGCTGTCGTGGAAGCGCACCGAGAGGGACGAGGCCCGCATCCTGCTGGCGCGCTCGGAGCAGGCCTGGGATGCGGCCGTCGCCAGCGGGTCGGCATACATGATGCTGCGGGTGCTGCGCTTCCAGGCGGAGATATCGGGGCTTGTGAAGCCCGTTGGCGGGAGCCGGGCCCGTCTCTGGCCGCTGGCGCACGAGGATGAGCAGGGCGAGATCGAAGCGGGGGAGGCTCTGGAGGCGGGCACCGAGCCCGGCCCGCTTGCCGAGGCGGTGCGCTGCGGGCGCGACCGGGCCGAGGGCGCGCTCGAACGGCACCGCGCCAGCCGGGAGGCGCTTGAGGGGCAGGAGGGGTTCGACGGGGCCGCGCATGAGGAGGCCGCCCTGAGGCTCGCCGAGGCGGTCGAGGAGCGCGCCCGCCTGCCCGTCAGCTTCGGGGACCCCGCGCCGGCTTCGCCCGGAGACCTGCCCCCGGCCGACGACCCACCCGAGGCGGTCTATGAGGACTGCCCGCTGGCCGGCCCCGACCGGACCGGCGATGCGGACTGGATCGACGACGACCGGGCCGACGGCGCCGAACATGACTGGCTCTACCAGCGCCGCAACGGCTATGAAGACATCTACGACCCCTGGTCCCCGGAGGCGGTCGAGGAGCGCAGGCGGGACCGCCTCGAACGGGAAGAAGACCCCTTTCGCCCCCGCGGTCCGGATGAGGACGACGACTGGGACGAGGACGACTGGAACGATGGCGATGGGCACCGGGACGACGCCCCGTACCGGCAGGACGGGGACTGGTTGGACAGCGCGGAATTCGCGCCGGCCCATGACATCGCATGACAATTCATGACGTTTCGCGACAGTCTCCGCACCCGGACCGCGGAGGCGGTCATGGCGGCGCGGCTTCCGGCGGGATCGCCCGGAGGATTGGACGCCGCCTGCGCTTCGTGCCAAGAGGGAGCCACACTGGAAGGAGTTGCGCCGCCATGGCCCTGATCGCCAATCGCACCAAGGAGAAGCTCGCTGCCGGGGAGCTTGCGCTCGGCCTCGGCCTGCGTCTCGCCCGCATGCCGGAGATTGCCAAGATCGCCGCGGTCTGCGGCTATGACTGGCTGTTCGTGGACCTGGAGCACGGCGCGTTCTCCGTCGATACGGCCGCGCAGATCTGCGCGGCGTCGCTGGACGCCGGCATTTCGCCGATCCCGCGCGCCTCGGCGCATGAGCATTTCCACGCGACCCGGCTGCTGGACGCCGGCGCGCAGGGCATCGTCGTGCCGCATGTGGACAGCCGGGCCCAAGCCGAGGCGGTGCGCGACAATTGCCTCTATCCGCCGGTCGGCAGGCGCTCGGTCGCCGGGGGCATGGCGCAGCTCGAATACGAAGCCCTGCCGACGGGCGAGGCCGCGCGTCTCATCAACGGCGCGACGCTGACCGTTGTGATGATCGAGACGGCCGAGGCCGTGGCGGCCGCGGACGAGATCGCCGCCGTGGAGGGGATCGACGCGCTGCTGATCGGCACCAACGACCTCTGCGCCACCATGGGCATACCGGGGCAGTTCGGACATGACCGCGTCACCGACGCCTATGACCGCGTGGTCTCGGCGGCCCGCAACAACGGCAAGCATGCCGGCATGGGCGGCGTCTATGACGAGGAGCTCGCCGGGCGCTATATCGCCATGGGCGCGCGGCTGGTGCTCGCCGGCAACGACCTGCCGCTGTTGATGGGCGCCGCCAAGGCGCGGTCGGCCTTCCTGCGCGGGCTGGCCTGACGGGCGATCCGTTCGGGTCGGAACGCATATGCGGTCAAGCCCCCAACCGTCACCCCGGCCGGAGCGGAGCGGAGAGCCGGGGTCCATCTCCCGGCATTCGCACCAAGCCGAGCCGGTCGAGGCTGGGCCCCGGATCGGGGTCCGGGGCGACGATTGAGGCGTGAGGGCGGCGGTTGTCGAGCGAACGACAATCGTATCAATCGAACGCCGTGCCCGATGCGCCGCCGCCGCCGAGCTTGTAGGTGACGACGCCGCGGGCGATCTTGCGCCCGTCATCGTCCGTCACCAGCACGTCCACGACGGTGAGCGAGCCGCCCCGGCGCAGCACCACCGCCTCCGCGCTCAGGCCGCGGCCCTTCAGCCCCGGCGAGAGGAAGTTGACGGTGAATCCGACCGTGGCGCCCCTGGTCGCCTCGACCACGGACGGGCTCGTCCAGGCGGCGGCCGTGGCGGCCGTGTCGATCAGGGACGCCGTCGCGCCGCCGTGATAGATGCCCGCGCCGTTGCCGAGCTCGGCCCGCCAGGGCAGCCGGACGGTGGCGCGGTCGGCTTCCAGCACGGCCAGCTCGATGCCGAGATGGACGCCGTAGGGCCCGCGCACGATGGCCTCCCGGATGCGGCGTTCGCCGACCGGGCTCGGCCCTTTCGCCGCGCCGCCGCTCACCAGGGTTCCCCGAATGGCCGGATCTCGACATTGAAGGACCATGTCGAGCGGTCCTGGTGCGCGATGCGGAAGACCTCCTCGCCGATGGCGTCGGGCTTGATGAAGAAGTCGTCCGGCCTGCCGGGATGGCGCCGCCGGGTCCAGCGCAGGTCGATCACCGCGTCGATGACGATATAGGCGACATGCACGCCCTTCGGCCCGAGTTCACGCGCCATCGCTTCGGCGAGGATGCGCTGCGCCGCCTTGGTCGGCGCGAAGCCGGAGAAGCGCGGAATGCCCCGCCAGGTCGAGGTGTTGCCGGTCACCATGAGCGCGCCCTCGCCGCGCGCGACCATCGCCGGCGCCGTCAGCTGCGCCAGATGGAGGAGGCTCATCGTGTTGACCTCGAAATTGGCCTGCATGTCCGCCGGGTCCATGTCGAGGAAGCTCCCCCAGCTTCCGCGCGCGGCGTTGTGGACCACGACATGCGGGTCGTCCCCCAGCGTTTCGCGAACCCGCTCCACCGCGCCCGCCAGCGCCTCGCGGTCGGTGACGTCGCAGGGAACCGCCAAGGTGCCGGGAATCGTGGCCTCGTATTCGCTCAGCCGCGATTCGGAGCGCGCGAGCATCGCCACCCGGTAGCCGCCGGCCGCGAACCGCCGGATCACGGAGCCGCCCGTGCCCCGCCCGGCGCCCGCCACCAGTGCGATCTTTTCCGCCATCCGTTCCCCTCCCGCCGGTCCGTTGCCGTTCAGGCTGCCTGCCCGAGCGCCGGCACGCCCCCCGCCCGGCGCATGGCCGCCGCGCGGCGCACCAGGAACGCGGCGATCGCCAGATGCGCCACATTGACCGCGACCGCGCCGGCAAAGGCGACCCGGTAGCTGCCGGTCAGATCGTGGACCGCGCCCGCGAGCCAGGCCCCGACGGCCATGCCGAGCATGGTGAACAGCAGCGCCAGCCCGATACGTCCGCCCGCCTGCCGGGCCGGAAAATACTCCCGGATGATGATGGCGTAAGACGGCACGATGCCGCCCTGCGAGAGCCCGAACAGCCCGGCGACGACCAGCAGCGCGAGGCGCCCGTCCGCCGGCAGGAACAGCAGCAGCGCCGCCGTCTGGCCGGCCGAGCCGAGCGCGAGCGTGCGCAGGCCGCCGATGCGGTCCGATATCCAGCCGGAGCCGAGCCGGCTCACAATGCCGGACCCGTACATCAGCGACAGCATCAGCGCGCCGTCGGCCGGGCGCAGGCCGATATCGTCGGCCATCGCCACCACATGGACCTGCGGCGCGGCCATCGCCACGCAGCAGCCGAGCCCCGCGCAGCACAGAAGGGCCTGGAGCGCCGGCGCCCGCATGCCGAGCGGCCGGGCCGCCTCCGCCGCCTCCAGCGGCCCCGTCAGCACCGTGCGCGGGGCAGGGCGGTGCAGCACCAGCGCCAGCAGCGGCAGTGAGAGCAATGTCAGGCCGCCCATGGCCAGATACATGTCCCGCCAGCCATGGTCGTGGACCAGGACTTCGAGCACCGGCGGCCAGACCATGCCCGACACATAGGCGCCGCTGATGACCATGGCGACCGCGAGGCCGCGGCGGCGCTCGAACCAGAGCGAGGTATCCGCGACCATGGGCGCCATGGTGGTCGAGGCGCCCATCAGCCCGATCAGGAGCCCGTGGGCGAGAACCGCCTGCCAGAGTTCGACCGAATGCCCGGCGATCCAGAAGCCGAGGCCGAGGGTGAGCCCCCCGGCGAAGGTGACGCGCATGGCGCCCAGCCGGTCGGCGAAGCGGCCCATCCAGAAGCTGCCGAGGCCGAAGCCGACCATGAACGCCATGTAGGGCAGCGTCGCCGCGCCCCGCGAGACGTCGAACGCCTCCTGCATCGGCTTGAGGGCGACGGTGCCGGCGAACATGCCCGCCGTGCCGACGACCATGATGAGGAAGGCCGCCGCCGCCCGGGCGACGGGATAGTAAGACGCGCTGCCTGCCGGCATGAACGAAGCCTTGCTGCCGGAACCGGAACCGTGTCAGGCCGGCCGGCTGCGGGCCGCCCGCGCGTCCTGCCGGCGGAAGCGCAGCAGCATGGCGCGGGCGATCGGCACGGCGAGGCGGTTCGACGGCACCGGATGCGGGCGGCGCAGCGCCTCCGGCACGGGATCGTCGGCCTGCAACCCCTTGAGGCAGCGCCCAGCCAGCAGGCGGCCCATCGCCGTGGCCAGCGCGACCCCGCGCCCGTTATAGCCGAGCGCCGTCCAGACGCCGGGCCCGAGCTCCATGGCGCGCGGCAGCCGGTCCACCGTCATCGCCACCTTGCCGTCCCAGACGAATTCGAATTCCGCCTCGCCGAGTTCCGGAAAGGCGGCCTGCAGGCGCCGGCGCGCCACGGTCTCGGCGCGGCCGCGCGCGCGCCAGGGCAGCACGATGTCACCGCCCATCACCATGCGGCCCTCCCGGTCCCAGCGGAAGGCCCAGAGCAGCGTGCGGCTGTCCGACACGCTCATGTCGCCGGGCAGGATCTGCCGGCGGACATTGCCGCCCTGCGGCGCCGTGGCGGCGAGGAAGAGCCGGAACGGCACGACCGCGCGCCGCAGCCCCGGCCAGAGCCCGCCGGTATAGCCGTTCGTCGCCAGCACGACCTGATCCGCCGTCACCGCGCCGCCGGGCGTCCCGACCCGCCAGTGCCCGCCGGACCGCTCGACCGCCGTCGCGGGCGAGCCGGCATGGACCGCCGCGCCGGCGTCGATGGCCGCGCTTGCGAGGCCGCGCGCATAGGCCAGCGGCTGGATGTTGCCGCCCCAGGCGTGGTAGAGCGCGCCCTGCCAGTAGCGGCTGCCGGTCATGGCCTCGGTCTCATCCCGCTCCAGGTAGCGGACCGGCATGCCGCGCGCAGCCCAGGCCTCGGCGCGGGCGCGCACCATGGCGTCGCGGGCCGGGCTGTCCACCGGCAGCAGCCAGCCGACCGGCCGCGCGTCGCACTCGATGCCGAGGCGGTCGATCAGCTCGAAGACCAGTTTCGCCGCCTCGGCGGTGAAGCGGTTGAACCGCTCGCCCTCCTCCGGGCCGAAGCGCGCGACCGTCTCCTCCGGCCCGTAGCGCGACAGCATGGGCACGACCTGGCCGTGATTGCGCCCCGACGCGCCGAAGCCCGGGTCCTCGGCCTCCAGCAGCACCACGCGCGCGCCGGCTTCGGCCAGATGCAGCGCCGTCGAAAGCCCGGTAAAGCCGCCGCCGACAACGCAGACATCCGCCTCATGCTCGCCTTCGAGCGCGGGCGCGGGCGGCGCCGGCGGGGCCGTCGCCTGCCAGAGGACGGAGGCGGGATCGGAGGTTTTCATGGGGTGCTGCGTCCTTCAGAGCCGGGGACCGGACACGAGAGCGCGGGGCAGCGCTTCCTCGGCGAAGAGGCGCATGGACCGTTCGACGGCTTCGGGCCCGAGGCCGCCGAAATTATGCAGGGTCAGCACATGGCCGAGGCCCCAGCCCGCGAGCATGCGCAGCTTCTCCGCCACGGTCTCGACCGAGCCCATGAGCGAGAGGCCGGACGCCATGATGTCGTCCCAGACCTGCCGGCGCGCATAGAGCCGGGTCGCCACATAAAGCTCGAAGGCCTCGGCCGCCATCTCGCGCGCTTCCTCGTCGGTTTCCGCGACAAAGGTGTGGAAGGCGAAGGCCGCCGCGTCCCCGGCCCCGTCGAGCCCCGCCTCCGCGCGCCCCTCGGCGAAGGACCGGAACAGGGTTTCGACATCCTCCATGCCGTCGACCGAGGCATAGGGCACGCAGAAGATCGAATTGCCCGCCTTTCCGACATGCCAGGCGGCCTCGGGGCGCAGCACCGCCACATGGATCGGCACCGGGCGCTGCAACGGGGCGACATTCAGCGTCACGCCCTCCACCTTGTGGTAGCGCCCGTCGAAATCGACCGGCCCGCCGGAGAGCGCCAGCCGCAGCACCTCCAGCGCCTCGTCGAAGCGCTCGCGCTTCTCCTGCGGGAGCACGCCGAAGCCCTCGAACTCGTGCGCCAGATAGCCGGAGCCGACCCCCAGCACCAGCCGCCCGCCGGAGAGCATGTCCACCATGGCGTAGCTCTCCGCGACCGTCAGCGGATTGCGGAACGGCAGCACCGAGATCGCCGTGCCAAGCCGGATGCGGCTCGTCTTTGCGGCCATGGCGGTCAGCAGCACGGCCGGGTCCGGCACGGCGCCATATTCGTGGAAATGGTGCTCGGCGGTGAAGAAGGCCTCGTAACCGAGGCGTTCCGCGAGGGCGCATTGGCCGATGACCTCGTCATAGAGGCCGGCGACCGAGCGCGGGCGGTCCGGGTAATGGTCGCCTATGGAGAGAATCGAGAAACGCATGGAGTGCGATTATAGGCAGCCCAGGCCGCGCCGTCGTCAACATCGGCCAGCCGGTCGGCCAATGCCGCAGGGAACGGCAATTGCGCCAGCGCGTCCGCCAGCGTCTCGGCATGCGACCAGCGCACGGGACCCGCGAACAGGCGGGTGCGGCGCCGGATTCCGACCAGCCAGAAGCCGCCGTCCTCCGCCGGGCCGAACACCGCCCGCGCCCCGCGGAGCCGGCGGAAGGCGCGCGCGACATGGCGCGGCCGGAGGCTCGGAATATCACTGCCGACCAGCACCGCCGGCAGGGGCACGCGGGCAAGCGCCCGGTCCATGCGCGCGCCGATGTCGCCTCTGCCCTGCCCGATACGCGCAAGCCCACGGGGCCAGGGCCCGCGCGCGCCGTCCGGCGTGACCGCGAGCACCACGCGCCAGCGCCGGTCGTCCGCCAGCCGGCGCAGCGCGTCGGCCGCCATGCGCCGGTAGAAGGCGGTGGCGCGCGCGGGCCCGATGGCCGCCCCGAGGCGGGTCTTGACCGCGCCGAGGCGGGCCTCGCGCAGCATCACGATCACCGTGCCGCGCCGCATGCCGCAGGACCTCATTCGTAGAGCCTCAGAAGCCGCTCCGGCGCCATGCCGGCCAGGAACAGGGAGAGGCAGGCGAGATTGCGCAGCGGCCGGCGCCAGTAGCCGTCCCGGCGGTAGCGAGCCGCGGAGGTGAGCGCCTCGGCGTCGAGTTCGACGAGCCGGCGCCTGCCGATACGCCGGACAAGGTCCACATCCTCCATCAGGGGCATGTCGCGATAGCCGCCCACCTCATGGTAAAGCGCGCGCGGCAGCACCAGTCCCTGGTCGCCGTATGGCAGGCCGAACCGCCGGGCGCGCCAGTTCGCAAGCCGCTCGACGCGCCGCGCCCCTGGTTCCGGATCGTCGAGACGAAGCCGGAACCAGCCCGCCCGTCCATCCTCCCGAAGCGCATCCGGCCAGTCCCGCCCGAGCCGGGAGTCGGCATGGAGGAACAGGAGCCGTGAGGCCGTCGTGGCCGCTGCGCCTGCGCGCAACTGGCTGCCCCGCCCTCTCGACGCCTCGATCACGCGCGCGCCGCCCGCTTCCGCAACGGCTTGCGTCCCGTCGCTCGATCCGCCGTCCGCCACGACGATTTCCCCGATTTGCCCTTGCCCCACCGCCAGCGATTCCAGCGTGGCAGGCAGCCCGGAGGCGGCATTCAGGGTCGGGATCACGACGGCAAGCATGGCTTTCGCCTATAGCCGCACACGTCAATGTCGTCCACGGTCCGCCGGGCGGCGAGACTGTCGGATCAGCCCCCTCACGCGGGGCGCTTGAGGCACTCCACCAGGCTCGCGACGATCGGCCAGCCGGCGATGGCGTGCGGATAGGCCACCGCGTAGGGGCGGTCGATCAGCATTTCCGGCGCCTCGACGCGCCGAAGCCGACCGGCTTCCAGATGGTGCTTCGCTGTCATCGCCGGAACCAGCGCGACGCCAAGCCCCGCGAGAGCGCACTGGATTGCTGCGCTGCTGGTCGTGACACGCAGCCCGGCGCCGGCGTCGATGACCCGCTCGCCGGAAAGAAAGTCGCTCCAGTCCGGGCCCGTTGCATAGTCGGTTCCCCAGTCCGTATGGATCAGCGCGTTGTCGGGCAGTGTCGGCACCGAGGCGCCGTAACAGGCAATGACGGCCGGCGTTGCGATGGCGACGATCCGGTCGCGGAACAGCACCTCCGTGCAATAGTCCGCATAGAGCGAATGGCCGTGGAAGATCCGCATATGCACGCGGTCGCGGTTGAAGTCGACGGGATCGTCCTCGATCCTGATATCCAGCTGCCGGTCGCCGCCGTCCGCGAGCCAGTCGGCCAGCCGCAAGGGGAGCCAGGTTTCGGCCACGGAAGGCAGCGCGCTCAGCACGAAGCGGGCGCGTCGGGTGATCCCCTGCATCCGCTCGGAAAGGTCGCCGATCGCCGTGAGCGCGTTGGCCAGCGGCGGGTAGGCGGTCAGGCCGGCCTCGGTCAGCGACAGCCGATTGCCCTGGCGCAGGAAGAGCGTGCGGCCCCAGAAATGCTCCAGGATCTTCACCTGCTGGCTGACCGCGGCCGAAGTGACCCCGAGCTCACGGGCGGCGGCGGCGAAGGAGCCTGTCCGCGCTACCGCCTCGAAGGCGCGAAGCGGTTTGAGAGGGGTATCCGTCATGTCCCCTGTCGAAAGAATTTCTTATGATCTATAAATAGATAATCTATTGATTACAGAGTAGCAAGCCGATAGCACCGCAGGGCATGGAAGACGTCATCGACCCTGCGGGATACCCGGTTCACCGGCCAAGTGTAATTTATACGCCAGAGGAACGCCGTGGCTTCCACGGTCGCCTGGCATGAAGCGCGCGCCCGTCTTCAAGGATAGCCGCAAAGCGGCCTATCTGAACCCTGAGGGCGCTGGGAAGCCGCTGAAGAGCCCGGTGCCCCCCGAGGTGCTGGACCGCGCCCGCAACTATCGTCTGCAACGGCTTCGCGACGGTTGCGCCGCCGCCGATTGCGCGGCGTTACTGCTCTGCGATTCGACCAATATCCGGTACGCCTTCGATTGCTCGAACATGCAGGTCTGGTGCCTGCGCAACCCGTTGCGCTACGCGCTGATATTCGCCGACGGTCCGGCGATCATGTTCGAACTCAGGGACGGCATGAGGCAGTCGGAGGGGCTGCCGGGCATCGACGAGTTGCGCACGGCAAGGACATGGATGTTCATGGCGCTGGGGGACAAGTCCAAAACCGCCATGGCCGCCTGGGCGGACGAGATCGCCGACCTGGTGCGCCTGCATGGCGGCGGCAACCAGCGAATCGCCTGCGACCGGCTGGACGGCGCCGGCACGCACGCATTGGAGGCGCGCGGCCTGACTTATGTAGAGGGCACCCGCATTACCGAGGTCGCACGGTCAATCAAGTCCGCGGACGAGATCGAGCTGATGCGCTGGACGATCCGCGTCTGCGAGGCCGGCATGGCCCGGGTCTACGACCACTCCCTGCCTGGCGCCACGGAGCGCGAACTCTGGGCCCACCTCCACTTCGAGAATGCCCGCTCCGGCGGCGACTGGCTTGAGACCAAGCTTCTTACTGCGGGTCCGCGCACGAATCCCTGGTACCAGGAGTGCTCCGACAGGAAGTGCCGGGCAGGCGAGATGATCGCACTCGATACCGACCTGATCGGCCCCTACGGATACTGCGCCGATGTCTCGCGGTCCTGGACCTGCGGCTATACCCCCATGACCGACCGGCAGCGCCGGCTTTACGAGACCGCGCTCGACCAGATCTGGCACAATCTGGACCTTGTGCGCCCGGGCATGGATTTCGCCGAGTTCAACGAGAGGAGCTGGCGAATCCCGGAACGACACGTGCCCTACCGTTACTCTCTGGCCGTTCACGGCGTTGGCATGGCCGATGAATGGCCGGTGGTGCCGCTGCATGTCGACTGGTCCGATCTGGCCATGTCCGGGCGATTCGAGCCTGGAATGGTGGTCTGTGTCGAAAGCCTGGTCGCCGAACGGGGTTCGGAAAGCGTCAAGCTGGAAACCCAGGTGCTGGTGACCGAAGCCGGTCGCGAATGTCCGGACAGTTTTCCATACGAGACGAACTAGAAGCTGTATCTCAACGAAAGAACTGTCTTCGTTTCCTCGACATCCAGGAAGGGGGCGCCGTCGAGGGTCACTTGGGCCTTGGCATGGTTCAGGCCCAGATTCGCCGACAGGCCCCGCGCGATGTCGTACTGGGCGCCCGCTGCCGCCGATGCCTCATCCTTGCCTTCGATGCGGCCGATCTGGCCTTCCGCCGACAGGGTCAGCGCCCCGGTTTTCCAGCGAACGCCGGATGACAGGAACCAGCGGTCGGCGTCCGGCCCTGTCGACGAGAAGTGCTCGTAGCCGGCGCCGGCATCGACCGTGGTGCTGCCGTAGATGACCTCGCCAACCACGCCGAAGCCTCTTGTGTCGAAGCGCGGCCCGTCGGCCGGAGCGAAGACTCCCTCGGCCGCCCGCAGGGTCGCGCGCCAGTCCCTGGTGCCCGCCGGACGCTGGAAGGTCGTGCCGAGTTCAACATCGCCGTCCTCATCGACCGCAGCGGCAACGACCCAGGGGCCGAAACGGCCCGAATAGCCGCCGCTCGACTCCTCGAGCGCGCCCAGGAAGTCGTCGAAGGCGAGCGCCGCATTGCCGGCTCCGCGCAGGCGGCGAGTCATTTCGCGCACGAGCCCCGAGACGTTTCCGCCCGACACCGTGCCCCAATAACTACCGACGGACAGGGCCACATTGTCCGTGTAGTCGTCCCCGGTCCCGAATACGGTCGTCGGGTCTGAAGCATGCTGGCCGAAATAGGAGAGATCGACCCGCCAGCGGTTCGCCAACTGGGTCAGCGCGTTTAGCTGGAAGTTGCCGATGAACCCGGTATCGGTGTCGTTGGAGCCCTCCGTATCGACGGTCCACCGACCGTCCACAAGGCCGGTAAGGATGAAGGTCACGTCACCGACGTCCAGTGCGAGCGGCTCCTCCATGGAGGACAGGCTTTCGTAGTTCAGGGAAAGGGGTTGCGCGCAGACGGACCCGCCCGCGGCCATAGCGACAGTGGCAATTGCGGCGGAGAGCAGGGCCCGCCGAGCCCGGTGCAAGGCCACGGCTTCAGGCCTTCGCCGGGAAGGTGGAATGGAAGGCGTGCCTGGCCAGCGCACGCCCGGATTTCAGCCCCTGCGCATTGTCGATCGACCAATGGACGCCGCCATAGAGGCGGCTCATGCCGTTTTCGTCCGCCATATGGGTCAGGCCGGTCCAGCTTCGGGTCACGCCCTGCAGTTGCGGCCAGAGCACCTCGTCAGGCGAGCGTCCGGAAAAGGACACATCGTCCCGGCCCAGGATCAGGGCGATCATTTCGGCGGCGGCAGCGCCGAAAGTGGAATGGCCGGATGTGTAGGCAGGGAATTCCGGCGTCGGGATGTAGCTCTGCCAACCGGGTTGGAGCACCACACGCCGGTCCGGGTTCCGGAAGGCGGGTGCCCGCACGCGGATGGCGCTTTCCGGGCGGACAATGTCGTAATGGTATTTGTTGTCCCAGGCGCAGATGGACGCATCGCACTGGGTCATGCCGATCAGCGCAAAGGCGCGGGCCAGCTCGATGAAGGAGAGATCCCGGTCCTGCAGCAGTTGCATGGCGATGTAGATCATGTGACCCGGCGGTGTGATGCCCCAGGGACCGTCTTCCCAGAAGAGCGCGGTCTCCGCCTCGTCGGCAGTTCTGACGCTGCTGTCGGTGCCTCCGAGGCGGCGGATCGTGTCGAATTCTTCCGCGAATTCCGGGCTTGCCGAATCGTAGAACCCGGTCACGCGGAATTGCGATCCGCTCTTCATCGTCCATGGCTCGATCCGCCCGTGGCCGGGATAGAGGCAACGGTCGAAGGAAGCGAATGCAGGCCCCGGCGTCGCACCGTAGAACGGACCCGTCGGCCTCCACCGCAGCGAATCGCTCCGCCGGTCGTAGCGCCCGAGATAGTAGTTCACCTCGCTCGGCTCCGAACCGTCATCCGTGCGCCGGTCGAGCACCCGCCGGCCCGCCGCAAGACCCCACTCGACGCCGAGGGACTTCGCCTCACCGTCCGGAAAGCGGTTCAGGAAGGCGATGCGTTCGAACAGGAACGGTTGCTGGAACGCCTCTGCCGCTGCAGTTGCGAAGGCGACGCCATAGGCGACTTCCGGGTCGGCATCGCGCGGACCGGGTCCGATGCCGAAAGGCTCGTCATAGGCCGCCACGATCCCGTTTGCAGCAAGGAACCCGGCGGCGGTAGCGAGGCCGTAATTGTATGCGGCGCGAGGTGTCAGGACCCTCTGGTCGCGCACCTGCTGCAAGGCCGTATCGACCCAGAGGAAAACGGTGTTCCCGTTCTGCGGTTTCAGGATCTGGCTGGTATAGGAGGAACGATGTCCTTGGGAGGCTACGTGCGGGCCGGCGCAACCGGCCACGGTCAGGGTGGAGGCCGCAGCAGCGGCGGCAGCGAGAAACTGCCGTCTGGTGTGGCTCATGGCGGTCCTTTCGGTTTCGAAAGCCAGCGGATAGAATCCGGCGTGCGGCCGGGCGGATGCCCGACTGCCGGGTAGAGGGGGTGAGGATTCGGCGCCGGGTCGCCGGCTCAGGCGGCCGTCGGCACCGAAGGGTTGAGCGTCACGCCGGATACGAACACGGGGCCCGCCGGGCGCGGACGCCGGCGGACGGACCAAGTTCGGTCAGGCCATGAAAAACAGATTCAGACGGGAGGCGGACGGTCGAAACGAAGTGAGTAAGAATCGACCATTCGGATCAAAATAAAATTCTGATCTGCTGAAATATTACTCACCTTCGAGAGGGCTTCACGACTCGAATAAATCGACATGTTATTGTTTTCCCCTCTATATGGTATGGTCATTGAGACTCCCCATCTTGTATCGTTCATCTTACCGAATTAAAGTGCGAAAGTAGCACCAGATCGGATGTATTACTTTATGCAATAGGCGATTTTACAGAATAAATGTGACATTTTGGCATCCCCCAAAGCTCCTTGTTCATTCCCGGCCGACGATGTCGGCGCGGCGGCAGGACGGGAGGGGAGGGGAGCGGCGCCGATGCGACAATCGGCACAGCCAAGACTGCTTGAACGGCGCGCTGCAGGCCTCTATATCCAGACCGCAATAAGCTTCCGCGCTCATGACCGCTTTGCCCCGACGCCCTTTCATGGCGGAACGGGAAGGGAGTCTTACAGTCGCGGATTGACGAATGGACCGTGAGATTGAAGGAAGGAGACCTGCCCCATGTCCGACCAGAAGCGCCTTTCCGGCATGACCGTCGCCGTGCTCGTAGCCAACGGCTTCGAGGAAATCGTCATGACCGACACTCAGAAGGCGCTGGCCGCCGAGGGCGCCGCGATCCGCATCGTCAGCCATGAGGTCGGGCTCGCCAACGGTTGGCATGAGGGAACCTGGGGCCACAATTTCTACATCGATACCCGCATTACGGACGCGCTGCCGAGCGATTTCGACGGCCTGCTCGTTCCCGGCGGCGAGCGCAGCATTGCCGCGCTCAGGGAGAACGCCCATGCCCGCCGCGTCGTCAAGGGCATGATCGACGCCGGCAAGCCGGTCGCCATCGTGGGCGATGCGGTCGAAATGCTGGTGGCGGCTGAGGCCGCGAGAGGCCGCAAGGTCACCGGCGCCGAGGCGTCCCGCGCCCGGGTCGAGGCGATGGGCGCCGTCTGGTCCGAAGCGCCGCTGATCGTGGACGGCGGCCTGCTTACCGCGGCGGGCTCGGAGGATCTGGAGAGCGTGATCGCCGCCTTTGTCGACGGTCTCGTCACGGCCCCGGAAGGCGAGCGCCAGCAGGCCGCCTGATCTTCTTCCCCGGAAAACACACCGCTTCCGGCGTCGGGGCTCTTCCGGCGCCGGTTGTCGTTTAAGCACTCAGAACACGCCCGCTTCGAGCCCGGCGGCGAGCGTCATGCCGAGTTCCTCGCAGTCGGCGGCGAACGCCTCCCGCCACTCCCCCCGGCAGAGCACCGGTTCGGCCACGGCGCGCCAGCGCAGGCCCGTCGTAATCGTTTCGATGGCCCGCTTCGTGCCGGTGCCGTCATGGCCCGCGCGGATATAGAAGCCGAAGGGGCGGCCCTGCGTTTCCTCCAGGCAGGGATAGTAGATGCGGTCGAAGAAATCCTTCAGCGCGCCGCTCATATAGCCGAGGTTTTCCGTCGTCCCGAGCAGCAGCGCATCGGCGGCGAGCACATGGGCCGGCGTCGCGTCGAAGGGGCCCAGCACCTCCGTCTCGACGCCCTCGATATCGGGATGGCGCGCGCCGGCCGCCGCGGCGTCCCGCAGCCGGAGCGTGTTCGGCGAGGGCGCGTGCGCGACGATCAGCAGGCGGCGGCCGGACATGCCTGCTCCAGCAGGAAGGGTGCGCCCGAGCCGGCGGCGACGGCGCGGATTTCCTCGAACAGGGTCCCGGTCATCGGGATGCCGGTCCTGAGCCGCTCGCGCCGCGCGTCATGCTCCGGGTCGCCCGGCACCAGCACCGGCCGGGCCGGATCGGCCGGCGGCGTCGCCCGCAGTTCCGCCATCAGCGAGCCCAGATCGCCGGCGAAGCGGTCATTGAAGAAGGCGGGGTCGAGCGCCAGGAAGAAATGCCCGACCTCGATGAACCGGCCGGGTTCGCCGGTGGCGAGATCGACGCCGCCCACATTCGCGCCGCCGAGCACGCTCGCGAGTATCTCCACCATCATCGCCAGGCCGTAGCCCTTGTGGCTGCCGAGCGTGCGGCTGCCGCCGAGCGGCGTCAGGCGCTTCGGCTTCGCATGGAAGGCGGCGGCCGCATCGGTCTCGGGCAGGCCGTCCGGGCGCACCGCCCAGCCTTCCGGCAGCGGCTTGCCGGCCCGGCGCGCGATATTGACCTTGCCGACCGCAACGGTGCTGGTCGCCATGTCGAGCGAAAACGGGTCGCCTTCGTCGGGGCTGGCCGCAAAGGCGATGGGATTGGTGGAGAAGCGCGGCTCGCGCGCGCCGGTCGGCACCACGGAGCGCTGCGTCGTGCCGGTGCAGGCGAATCCGACAAGGCCGCGTTCGGCGGCGATGGTGGAATAGACGCCGGCCGCGCCGAAATGGTTGGAATGGACGACGACCGAGACGCCGAGCCCCGCCGCTGCCGCCTTGTCGCAGGCCCGCTCCATGGCGAAGCGCGCGGGCGGATGGCCGATGCCGTGGCCCGCATCGACCAGGGTCAGCACCGGCCCCTCGCGCAGCGTGCGGACCTCCGCCAGCGGGTTGATCTTCCCGTCCCGGCGGCGCTGGTCGTAGGTCGGCAGCATGCCGACGCCGTGGCTGTCTATGCCGCGCAGATCGGCCTCGACCATGAGCGCCACGGCGGTCTCGACCGGCTCCGGGCGCATGCCCCAGGCAAGGAACACGGCCCGTATCTGCGCCGCCAGCAGCCTGTGCGGGACGGTAATCATGCGCCCTCCAGCAGGAAGCTTGCGCCGGAGCGGCGGCAGACGTCGCGCAACTCCTCGAAGAGCGTGTCTGTCATCGGGATGCCGTTCGCCTTGCGCTCGGCATGGGCCGCATATTCCGGGTCGCCGGCGACCATGACGGGCTGCGCCGGATCGGCCGGCGGCGTTGCGCGCAGCATGTCGAGCAGCCGGTCCATGTCGGTCTCGAAATCCCCCTCCTCCCGCAGGTGCGAGGGGTCGATGGCGAGGAAGAAATGCCCGGTCTCGTGTCCGAGGCAGCCGGAGAGCGTCGCGCAGAGGATCTCCACCATGGCGCCCAGGCCGTAGCCCTTGTGGCCGCCGAGTTCGCGCGTGCCGCCGAGCGGCGTCAGCCGCCCGACATCGTGCCCGTGCGGCGCATCGGTGATCGGCGCGCCGGACCGGTCCACCATCCAGCCTTCCGGGATCGGCTTGCCGGCGCGCCTGGCGATGGAGACCTTGCCGAAGGCCACCGTGCTGGTCGCCATGTCCAGCGCGAAGGGCCGGTTCGTCGCGGCCGGTGCGGCGAAGCCGATGGGGTTGGTGCCGAGCGCGGCGTCGGCGCCGAACATGGGCGCGACCTGCTTGGTCGGCGCGTTGGTGAGCGAAAGGCCGACCAGCCCCTCCTTCGCCGCCATGCCGGAATAGTAGCCGGCCGCGCCGTAATGGTTGGAGTTGCGCACGGCGACGACCGCCGCGCCGGCCTCGCGCGCCTTGTCCATCGCGGTCCGCATGGCCAGCATAGCGGGCGGGTGGCCGAGGCTCCTCCCGGCGTCGATCAGCGCCAGCGCGCCCGCCTCGCGCTCGATGCGGATGTCGGGCCGGGGCTCGATGCGGCCCTCCTCCTTCGCCTTCTGGTACCAGGGCAGCATGCCGACGCCGTGGCTGTCGATGCCGGCGAGGTCGGTCTCGACCATGACATGCACGGTCGTCTCGATATGGTCTCGCGCCATGCCCCAGGTCTCGAAGACCGCGGCGATCTGGCGGCGAAGCAAGGTATCGTCGATGGTGTGCATGGCCTCTCCCCCCGCTCCGGCGCATGATAAGCGCGGATTGGGAGGAAGCGCGATGGCCGAATTCGACACCCCCGCCGAGGATGCGGAGGCGATCCGGGCCTGGTTCGACGAGTGGGGCGCGGAGGTGGCGCGGCGGGATTTCGCCTCCGCGCGCCGGCGCTTCGACCCGGATGTGCTGGGCTTCGGCACCTGGATGGACCATGTCGAGGGGCTGGATGCGCTGGAGGCGCGGCAATGGCGCAGCATCTGGCCCGGTATCGAGGATTTCGAGCATCGGACCGAGGGCCTGCGCTGCATGGTCTCGCCGGACCGGCTGATGGCCTTCGGGATGACGGCGTGGACCTCCACCGGCTTCCATGAGGACGGGACCGCCTACGAACGGCCGGGCCGGACGACGGCGGTCTTCACGCGGGAGAAACCCGGCGACCCGTGGCGCTGCGTGCACACCCATGTTTCGCTCTTCCGGGATGTGCCGCAGCGCTCCTGGGGCCGCCGGGGCTGAGGACGGGCCGGCTCAGGCGGGCCGGCCACGATGGACGGCGGTCGAGGCCGTCAGCCGCGCGAAGGCGGCGGCGAGGAAGGCCCCGAGCCGGGCGAACGCGCCGGCGAACGCGTGGGCGCGCAACTGCCGGCCGCGGGCGACCGCCCGGTCGATTTGGGCTTGGGTGGGAGTGCGTTGTCTCTGGATCATCGGTCCTGTCTCCGGGTTCGGATTTCCGTTGCCGCAACATTTATTCCGCCCTCTAATGTTTACAATAGAATGAGAACAGATATGATATTTGCAACACACGCAAAGATAAGGGCGCCATGAATTCCCTAAACGCTATCCGCCTGTTCACCGCCGCCGTCGATGCCGGCAGCTTCTCCGAGGTCGGGCGGCAGCTCGGCCTGGCGCCTTCCTCGGTGTCGCGCCAGATCGCGGCGCTGGAGGACAGCGTGGGCGCCCAGCTCATCCACCGCACCACCCGCAAGCTCAGCCTGACGGAGGCCGG
>JAJEAZ010000732.1 GCA_022824105.1 Alphaproteobacteria bacterium | reverse complement strand
CTCCGCGCATTGGTCGTAGAAGCGGGAGACAACGCTGCCGTGATCGCCGTAGTCGATGTCAATCGGCGCATGCACGAGCTCGAACCCCATGCGGCTGACGGTGGGCGCCTGTGCGAGGGCACGAGCGTCGTGAACCCGGATCGGCTTCATGACCATCACTTCCGCATGATCGCCCCCCCCCGGTTATACGGCAGCCGGAATCCCCGGCATACCGGTTTGACGAAAAGACTCTCCGAAACGACGAACGGCGTGTCTGGAAACAGTGGAATGCCCATCGTGACGCTGACCCTCTCAAGCTGCCTGGCGCAGTGCAAGGTCGCGAAACTTCCCCTCCGCCGCAAGCAGTTCGTCATAGCTTCCGGCCTGCACCAGGCGCCCCCGATGCAGCACGTGGATCCGGTCCGCGTTCCGGATCGTGGACAGGCGGTGGGCGACGACAATCCGGGTGCTCGTGGACTCCTCGATTCCCTTCATTGCCAGTGCCTGGCTCCTTGTATCCAGCCAGCTCGTCGGCTCGTCAAGGAACAGGATCCGGGGCCTGTGCACCAGCGCCGCCGCCATCCTTATCCGCTGGGTCTGGCCACCGGACAGGTTGGCCGAGTTCTCACCCACCGACGTGTGCAGGCCCATCGGCATGGCGCGGATCTCATCGGCGACCCCGGCCTGCTCCAGCGCACGCCATGCATCATCCTCGGTGAGGCTGCCATCCACCCCAATGACGTTGTCGAGCACGCTGCCGGGCCGCAGGGAACTGTCCTGCATGACCACGCCCATCTGCCGTCTCACGAAAGCGAAGTCCAGCTGCGCAAGATCCCGGCCGTCATAGCAGATCGCCCCCGACTGCGGCCTTTCCAAGCCGAGCAGGAGCCGGAGCAGGGTCGTCTTGCCGGCGCCGGATTCCCCGACGATCGCGACAAGCTCGCCCGGCTTCACGCTGATCGAGACGTCCTCCAGCACCTTGGGTCCGCCGGCGGAATAGGCGTGGCTTGCCCGGTCGACGAGGATCCGGCCGGAAAGCGCGGCTCGGGCCCGTCCCGCCATTCTCGCGGGTGCGGGGCTCTCCAGGACGGGCCGGACCTGGTCACAGGCCGGCTTGACGAATGCAACCGCCCGGGCTGCGTTGCCGAGCATGACCGTCGCCATGCACAGCACCATGACGGCCGTGAACACCGCAAGGAAGTCCGCCGTGTCCACGCCGCCCCGGACGGCGACCGTCGAGAACAGGACGGCGGATGCAAGGGCGGGCACTGCCGCACCGAATGCGGCAAGGTGCTCGCCGAGCATCGACAGCCTGATCTCCGCCTTCTTGTGACCGTGATACCGCCGTGCCCAGGCGGCGAATGCCGAGTCCTCGGCAGCCGTCGCCCGCAGCTTGGAAATCCCCATGAGGAACTGCTGGGTGTCTCCGGCGAGTCGGCGCATGGTCTCCAGGTACCGTTGTTGCGGCCCGATCATCAGGATGCAGAACATGGCCGTCACGCCGATCATCGTGGCGGAGAGCAGCAGCGCGATCCAGCCCAGCCAGGCATCGTAGAGGAACAGGAGCCCGAGCGCAGGCAGCAGGAACAGCGTGGACAGCACGCCATCGGCCGTGACGCCGGCGACCCGGTCCCGCACGTCCTGGAACACCAGCGATCTTGCCGAGAGCTCGCCGGCGGTATGGCCGCGGAAGAAGCCGGGACCCAGGCGCAGCAGGCGATCCCAGACCAGGGCGCCCAGGCGGGCGGCCACGCGACCCTCGACCCTCATGAGCGCCGTTCCCCGAAGGATGTGCAGAAGCGCCACGAGCGCTCCGGTTCCGGCGAGGATCGCTGCCAGTTGCAATGCCGGAACCGCGTTTCCGCCAGGCGCTGCCGCGGCCGCCAGCCGGCTCACCACGAATGCGGGCGTCAGGGCGAGCGTGCCGGCGGCAATGCCGGTCAGGACAAGCACGGCGACATCGCCTGCCACGCCGCTGGCCCCCGCACGGAAAAGGTCCCTCAGCCCGGCGGTGCCATCCGCCCGGCCGTCGGTCAATCCCGGATACAGGCAGTGCACCTCCCGGAACGAGGCGGCGGTGCTGCCGTCCGCAAGGCGCGAATCGCCGGTCGAGGGGTCGGCGACCCGGTACCGGCCGGCCATTCCCGGCAACAGCGCCAGAGGCCGTCCGTCCTCACGCCGGATTGCCAGCATGGCCCCGCTGTCCCCGAGCCACCAGCGTCCAGACGACCTCAGGCGCACCTTGCGCTTCCGCAACGCCGATGCGTCGCAGATGCCGTCCAGCGAGGGGTCTTCGCCGCCCGGAACGGCAGGCACGCGGATCTCGAACCCTTCCCGCCTGCCGATCATGCGCAAGGCTTCCGCCATGGCTGAGCCGTTCTTCGCCGACCGGAGCCCGGGACTGTGCAGCGCTTCCAGGCTGGTCCTGGCGCGTGCCTTGTCATCCCGGCGCCTTGTGGCCTGGGCGGCCTGCAGGTTCGCCTCGTCGACAAGCAGCAGTCTCCGGCCCAGACTTTCCGCTTCGAGCAGGATCTCGTGGAATCCCGGCAAGCCGTCGTCCAGAAGCTGCCTCCCGTCGAGTTCGGCGGTGGTCATGCAGTCGAACGTTTCCTCCCCGTGCAAGCGGATCCAGGCATCCCGGGAGACGGGCACCAGGTCGCGACCGCCGGTGTCCGCCAGATCGAGAAAGGCGGCCTCGATGCCGCCCGCGGCCAGCCAGGCAACGCCATGGCCGGGCGAGGCGACGCCGCATCCCGTCATTGGCCCGGGACGAAGGCGCAGTTCCATTGCCGGAACGCCTTCCATCTCGCCGGACACGGCCGCGGACAGGGACTCGATCCAGAAGTCGACGTGCCTGTCGAATTCCGCCCTGATCGCATCGCCATCGTCACCCTCCGCCAACGCATCGAGGAGGCATTCATACGTCAGCCGGCGCAGCCTGGATCCTGGCAGTCCCTTGGCGACGAGCTTCATTCCATGACCAGATTCGTCGACGCTGAAAGCCAGCTGGCCGGTCTCGAGACGGACGAAATGCCTGTAGGCCGAAGTGATCCGCCCTGAGTCGTGCCTGGCAGCCAAGACGTCGATGGCCCCGTCCTCGACAAGCCATGCATGGCCGGACTCCCACAGGCTCACCGGCCGGCTTGCAGCGGCCGGACACGCGTCCCCGCATTCGAGGAACAGGCCGGCCAGGCCGGCCTGCGCGCGGAGCTCATTCGCCATCAAGCAGCCTCCGGTAGATGCTGTCCCGGGCGTACAGCTCGTCGTGGGATCCCTGGCCGACGATGCGGCCGCCGTCGACGACCATGATCCGGTCCGCATCGCGGATCGTGCTCAGGCGGTGGGCGACGATCAGGCAGGAGCATCCGCGGCGGCGGATGCTGTCGTCGATCATTAGCTCGGTGACGGGGACTAGCGCGCTCGTGGCCTCGTCCATGATCAACAGCGACGGCCTGCTGACCAGCGCCCTGGCGATTTCCAGCCGCAGCCGCTGCCCGCCGCTGAAGTTCCGCCCTCCCTCCTCCACCATGGAGTCGTACCCCTGAGGACGGCTGATGATCTCCTCGTGAATCCGCGCATCCCTTGCGGCGGCGGTCACGTGGTGGTCCGGAACGGTCGCGTCCCACATGGTCAGGTTGTCGCGGACGGTGGCCGCGAACAGGACCGGGCTCTGGTCGACGATG
>JAJEAZ010000217.1 GCA_022824105.1 Alphaproteobacteria bacterium | reverse complement strand
GGGGCGTCATGCCGCCTCGCCCATGATTTCGCCGTAGCCCTTCTCCTCCAGCTCCAGCGCGAGCTCGCTGCCGCCGGAACGGAGGATCCTGCCCTTGGCCAGCACATGCACCCGGTCGGGCACGATATGGTCCAGCAGGCGCTGGTAGTGGGTGATGATGAGCATGGCCCGGTCCGGCGAGCGCAGCGCGTTCACCCCTTCCGCGACGACCTTGAGCGCGTCGATGTCGAGGCCGCTGTCGGTCTCGTCGAGGATCGCAAGGCGCGGCTCCAGAATCGCGAGCTGGAGCATTTCGTTGCGCTTCTTCTCGCCGCCGGAGAAACCGACATTCAGCGCGCGCTTCAGCATGTCGTCGCCGATGCCGAGCGCGCGCGCCTTCTGGCGGACGACGCGCAGGAACTGCATGGCGTCGAGCTCGTCCTCGCCCCGGCCGCGCCGGAGCGCATTCAGCGCCGTGCGCAGGAAGGTCATGGTGCCCACACCCGGAATCTCGACCGGATACTGGAAGGCGAGGAAGAGGCCGGCCGCCGCTCGCTCCTCCGGCTCCAGCTCTAGCAGGTCCCGGCCGTCATAGAGCACCTCGCCCCGGTCCACCGCATAGCCCTCGCGGCCGGAGAGCACATAGGAGAGCGTGCTCTTGCCGGAGCCGTTCGGCCCCATCACGGCATGCACCTCGCCGGGGCCGACCGAAAGATCGACCCCGTTCAGGATCGCCTGGCCCTCGACCGAGGCGTGGAGATCGCGGATTTCAAGCATCAGCCGACAGATCCTTCGAGCGAGATACCGACGAGTTTCTGGGCCTCGACCGCGAACTCCATCGGCAATTGCTGGAGCACTTCGCGGCAGAACCCGTTGACGATCAGCGCCACCGCCTCTTCCTCGCCGATGCCGCGCTGGCGGCAGTAGAAGAGCTGGTCGTCGTCGATCTTGGAGGTGGTGGCCTCGTGCTCGACGCGGGCCGAGCGGTTCTGGCTCTCGATATAGGGGAAGGTGTGCGCCCCGCATTTCGAGCCGATGAGCAGCGAGTCGCACTGGGTGTAGTTGCGGGCGTTCCCGGCGCCCGGCAGCATCTTGACGAGGCCGCGATAGGCATTGCTGGCGTGGCCCGCCGAAATGCCCTTGGAGATCACGCGCGAGCGCGAGCGCGGGCCCATATGCACCATCTTGGTGCCGGTGTCCGCCTGCTGGTAGTTGTTGGTGATGGCGATGGAGTAGAACTCGCCGACAGAGTCCGCGCCGTGCAGCATGCAGCTCGGATATTTCCAGGTGATCGCCGAGCCGGTCTCGACCTGGGTCCAGGAAATCTTCGAGCGCGCGCCGATGCAGGCCCCGCGCTTGGTGACGAAGTTGAAGATGCCGCCGACGCCGTTCTCGTCGCCCGGATACCAGTTCTGCACGGTCGAATACTTGATCTCGGCATCGTCCAGCGCCACCAGCTCGACGACCGCGGCGTGGAGCTGGTGCTCGTCGCGCATCGGCGCGGTGCAGCCCTCCAGGTAGCTCACATAGGATGAGTCCTCCGCGATGATGAGCGTGCGCTCGAACTGCCCGGTATTGGCCGCATTGATGCGGAAATAGGTGGACAGCTCCATCGGGCAGCGCACGCCCTTCGGCACGAACACGAAAGAGCCGTCGGTGAAGACGGCGGAGTTGAGCGTGGCGAAGAAATTGTCCGTGTAGGGGACCACCGAGCCCAGATATTTCCGCACCAGCTCCGGGTGGTTCTGCACCGCCTCGGAGATCGGGCAGAAGATGACGCCGTGCTCTTCCAGCTTCGCCTTGAAGGTGGTGGCGACCGAGACGCTGTCGAACACCGCGTCCACCGCCACGCCCGCCAGCATCTCCTGCTCGCGGAGGGGAATGCCGAGCTTGTCGTAGGTGGCCAGCAGTTCGGGGTCCACCTCGTCGAGCGATTTCGGCCCCTCCTTCTGCTTCGGCGCGGAATAGTAGTGGGCGTCCTGGTAGTCGATCATGGGGATGCCGAGCTTGGCCCAGTTCGGCTCCGTCATGGTCTGCCAGTGGCGGAAGGCCTCAAGGCGCCATTCCAGCAGCCAGTCCGGCTCGTCCTTGATGGCGGAGATGAAGCGCACGATGTCCTCGTTGAGCCCCTTGGGGGCCTGCTCGGACTCGATGTCGGTGACGAAGCCGTATTTGTAGCGGTCGCCGAGCGAGCGGACCTGCTCGACGGTTTCGGCGTCAACCCGGCTCATGGGCGCAACTCCTCGGGCTCGAAGCGGGAGAAGTCGCGCATCGGGGCCAGCATGTCGGCGAGCGTCACGGCTTCCAGCGCGTCGCGGACGGCATTGTTGATCCGGTCCCAGGAGCCGCGCAGCAGGCAGGTCGCCTCGATGGCGCAGTCGCCGCCGTCCACGCAGGCGGTCAGCGCCACCGGCCCGTCCACCGCCAGCACGATCTCGGCGACGGAAATGTCTTCCGCCGGCCGGTCGGCCGTATAACCGCCATGCGCGCCCCGGACCGAGGCCACAAGCCCGGCATGGGCCAGCGCCTTCAGCACCTGGGACACGGTGGAGGCGGCGAGGCCCGTCGCCTCGGCGACCTCGCTCGCCGAACGCGGCCGTTCGGGCCGGGACGCCAATTGCCCCAGAACGACGACGGCGTAGTCGTTCATCCGGCTCAGTCTCAGCATCGCCTCAATCCGTAGTCATTCGCTCCAGATTAGAAACTGTACCGGAACGATACGGATTTCAAGCCCCGCGCGCCCCGCGCGACGGAATGCCCGTGCCCTTGTCCTCCGCCGCCGCTATAAGGGCCGGCATGGAACGATCCCCGGCGATTCCGAAGCCCGCCGCCAGCGTGCTCATCCTGCGCGACGGACCGGACGGCCTTGAGGTCTTCATGGTGCTGCGCAGCCCGGAGCTCGACTTTTCCTCGGGCGCGCTGGTCTTTCCCGGCGGCAAGGTCGATCCGGAAGACGCCGAGCCCGCGCTCGCCGCCCGCGCCACCGG
>JAJEAZ010000691.1 GCA_022824105.1 Alphaproteobacteria bacterium | reverse complement strand
CCGGCTTCCGGGTGCGCGCCTTCGAGGCTGCGGACGGAATCGGCGGCACCTGGTACTGGAACCGCTATCCCGGCTGCCGCTGCGACGTCGAGAGCCTGGAATATTCCTACTCCTTCTCGAACGACCTGCAGCAGGAATGGCGCTGGCCCGAGCGCTACGGCACCCAGCCGGCGATCCTCTCCTACGTCAACCATGTCGCCGACCGGTTCGACCTGCGCCGCGACATCGAACTGAACACGCGCATCCGCTCGGCGCATTTCGACAGCGGGGCGGGCCTCTGGACGCTGGAGGCCGAGAATGTCGAAACCGGCGCCGTCCGGTCGGTGCGGGCGACCCACTGCATCATGGCGACCGGCAATCTTTCGACGCCGCGCACGCCCGACTATCCGGGCCTGGAGGGTTTCCGCGGCCCCTGGTACCACACCGGCCTCTGGCCGCATGAAGGCGTGGACTTCGCCGGGCTCCGGGTCGGCATTATCGGCACGGGCTCCTCCGGCGTGCAGTCGATCCCGCTGATCGCGCGCCACGCAAAACACCTGCACGTCTTCCAGCGCACCGCCAATTTCAGCCTTCCGGCGCGCAACGAGCCGATGCGCAGGGAAAAGGAGAGCCGGCACAAGTCGGAGTATGAGGAGAGGCGCCGCGCCGCCTATTCGACGCCGTTCGGCATCGCCGGATACCCGCCGCCGGACAGGTCCGCGCTCGACGTCCCCGAGGAGGAGCGCAACCGCATCTACGAGGCCAAGTGGCAGGAAGGCGGCAGCATCAGCTTCCTCTATTCCTTCAACGACCTGCTGGTGAACAGGGAGGCGAACGAGACCGCCTGCGAATTCGTCCGGCGGAAGATCCGCCAGACGGTGAAGGACCCGAAGACGGCCGAACTGCTCTGCCCCAACGACCACCCCATCGGCACCAAGCGGCTGATCCTCGATACCGACTATTACGAGACCTACAATCGCGACAACGTGACGCTTGTGGACGTCCGCAGCGCCCCGATCCGGGAAATCCTGCCCGAAGGGCTCAGGACCGACGAGGCCCGCTACGAACTCGACGCCCTCGTGTTCGCAACCGGCTTCGACGCGATGACCGGCGCGATGAAGGAGATCGACATCCACACCGACCGGGGCGCGGCCATCGGCGAGAAATGGGCAGACGGGCCGCACACCTATCTCGGCATCATGATGGCGGGCTTCCCCAACCTGTTCATGGTGACCGGGCCGCAGAGCCCCGGCGTGAAGAGCCAGATGATCCTCTCCTGCGAGCAGCATGTGGACTGGATCGCGAACTGCCTGGAGCATCTGCGCGCCGAGGGGCTCGGCCTGATCGAGCCGGAGGAGGCCGCCGAGCAAGCCTGGATGCGGCACAATAACGAGGTCGCGGACTCGACGCTCTACCCGCTGGCCAACTCCTGGTATGTCGGCGCCAACATCCCCGGCAAGCCGCGCATTTTCATGCCCTATGTCGGCGGCGTGGACCGCTACAAGCAGCGCTGCGACGCCGTCGCCGCCAACGGCTATGAGGGCTTCCGCACCGCCGGATAGGCCGTTGCCCGCCATTGCAGGACTTCGCAGCCTGGCCGGATCGTGTTTCGCCGCCCCGCATTCCACAAGCCTCATGGGAGTGATTTGAAAATTCAGGCAATTGCGGGAGGATAATCGTCGAAATATTCGTGTTCTTTATTGAACGGCGGCGCCCGGCTTCCCACCTCCGACTCAACCAAACGGGAGGCGAGAATGCTGAAGAAGGTTGCCGGAATTCTGACAGGCGCCGCGTTTTTCGCAGCGCCGGCAGCACACGCCCATCCGGTCCACTACGCAATGGCGACCGCCGACGTCAAACCTTTCCTTTTGCCTCTTCCCGGCAGGGTTTACGCCGCTCTGGCAGGCGATGCCGGCGCGGCGAAGGCCGAAGCGCTCGCGCAATGCCGGGATACGGAGAACCGCGACTGCACCGTCCTCGCCGACGGCGCGCTCCCGCACCCGCACAAGCACTGACCCCGCCTGCCTGGCGGAAAGGGCTCCGTCCCGGATCGCCCAAAGCGCGCGGTCAGCGTGCCGACGGCCGTCAGGGACCAGGGCTGCGCCTGACGGCCTTCCCGCCCTCCGCCGCCTCCCCCTCGGCGATATTCGTCTTGAGGGCCCGTTTCACCCCCTCGCTGCGGCTGTGGATGGGGGCGAGCTGGCCGTTCAGGCGGAGAAGCTGGTTCAGCTGGTTGCCGAAGTTGAGCGCGCCGTGGAGCGCCATGTCCTCGGCCAGCCGGTAGGTGGCCTTGGTGCGCCGGACCGCCCAGGGCGCGCGCTCCGTGAGTGTGCCGACGAAGGCCGCCGTGGCCTCCACCAGCCCGCCCGGCTCGGCCAGCCGGTTGACCAGTCCGAACTCGTAATATTGCTCGGCGGCGTACAGGTCGCCGGTCATGGCGATTTCCAGTCCGCGCCGCCGGCCGATCTGGCGCGTGAGCAGGGCTATGTTCATGGCGGCCGGGAAGCCGTAGGCCATCTCCACATTGCCGAAGCGCGCACCGCGCTCGGCCACGACGAAATCGCAGGCGAGCGACATGGCCTGCCCGCCGCCGAGCGCCATGCCGTGCACGGCGGCAACCGTCGGCTTCGGCGATTCGATCAGCAGCGACAGCGCCTCCAGAAAGATGTCCACCGCCGCGTCCACGGACATGTCCTGCAGCACGGCCGCCTGCTCGAACTCGGAGGCGTCGCGCCCGGAGGTGAAGCAGTCGCCCGCGCCCCGGACGACGATGGCGCGCACATCGTCATCCACATTGGCGCTGCGGACCGCCGCCACGAATGCCTCCAGCAGCGCGTCGTTCATCGCGTTCTTCTTCTCCGGCCGGTTCAGGGTCAGCACGGCGGCGCGGTCGTCCCGCGCAACGAGCACAAGCGGTCGGTCAGGCATGGAACAAGCTCCTCGGGTTTCAGGCGGTCCAGTC
>JAJEAZ010000067.1 GCA_022824105.1 Alphaproteobacteria bacterium | reverse complement strand
ACGGCTTCGCTCCCGGACCGCTTTTCTCCACCTCTGCGACGCGAACGGACCGCCCTCGCTTGCATTGCCGCGCTGCCCGGGGCATCGGTTGCGGCATGAACGGTCGTGGATCGATGGCGAGGCGCGGATTCTGGCCGCTGGCGCTTCTCTGGCTGCCGGCCGGGGTGATGGCGCAGGCGGTCATCCGGTTCGGGCCGTCGGCGGTCGGGTTCGCGGACTCCGGGGAGGCGCTGGCGGCGCTGGTCTCGCTCGCCGTCGCCGTTCCGTGCGGCCTGCCGCTGGCGCTGGGCTGCCGGCGCCTCTGGCGCCTCGGCTACCGGCGCGCAGCCTGGGCGACAGCCATCGGTCTGGGCGCCGTGACGATTCCGGCGACGCTGTTCGCGGGCCTGCTCGGGCCGGTGGCGGTGGCGGCCTGGGCGGTGCTGCTCAGCCTGCCAGTCTGGATCGCCTGGCTATGGCTCGCGCGGCGCGGATGATTGCGGACGGCAGGCCGGCAGCGGAGCATGGCCGCCATGCGCGAGCCTGTCCGGGGTGTCGGACGGCAGGGGGCCGGCTACGCAGTAGGCGGGCAGCCGAAACGGGAGCGGCCGCCATCCCGGCAAGACGACGCCGGGCCGGCTGCGCAGCAGGGTCAACCCGAACGGCGCGGAGGCGCGGCGGGGTTCACGACGGCAAGAGTCGTTCGAGTTCGGCCATCCGCAGAATCATCATCAGCGGCTCGCGATCGGAGAACGGGCGGTAGCCGAACCGGACGTAGAACGCCTTCGCCCGTTCGTCGATGGCCTGCACGATGACGGCGCGGGCGCCGATCGTGCCGGCTGCCGCGAGCGCGCGGCGACCGGCATCGACGAGCAGGTCGGTGCCCAGCCGCTGGCTCCGATAATCCTCGTCGATGGCGAGCTGGCCGAGGAGGATGACCGGGATCGGGTCGGGCATGTTCCGGCCGATTCGGGACGACACCCGGCGCCGTTCCACGGAACTGGCGGCGAGGCTGTAGAAACCAGCCACCCGGTCGCCGTCGCAGGCGACATAGGTGCGCGCGCCGCCCCTGGCCTCGTTCAGCCGCGCCTTGCCCCGGAGCCAGGCGTCGAGAACGGGGACACCCGAGGAGAACCGCGAAAGATCGTGGCGGGAGGCGAGCGGCTCCGGCGGACCTACCGGTCCCACTGGGGCCGGCGCGCGTAACGCGCCTTCACGGCGGGATCGATCTCCACCGGCGCGTCGAGCGCGGCGACGAAGGCGTCCCACGCCTCGTCGTCGAGGGCGATGACGGGGCGCTCGTTCAGGACCTCGATCGCCGCCGCCTCGCTTGACCGGAGAACGAACTCGGTTCGGCTGACGCCCCTGATCTCCGCCGCGCGGTCGATGACGGCCAGGCGTTCGCTGGAGGTGCGGAAGTTCACCTGGGGCATGCCGGCCTCCTTTCTCCGGGCTGTGCCGGGGTGCTGGTCGGTTTCAGGGTATAGCAATTGTGTAGATAAGCGGCAAGCCGACACCCGAGGCAATCGCCCGTTCCAGCGGACGGCGGGCCGGCTGCGCAGCAGGAACGGCCGGTAACGGTGAGTTTCCGCCGGGACCGACTACCCGGCTGAATCGCGTCTCGGGCGCAGCATCATCGGACCGCAGGACAGCACGAAGAGCGCGAAGGCCGCGACCCAGGCAGCGGCGGACGCATGCAGCAGCAGGGAGCCGCCATCGTCCACGAGGCCGCTCGCCAGCCGGGTTGCAGCGGCGGTCGTGACCAGCATGTAAATCGCGGCGGTCGCACGCGAGGCGGTCAGCTGCCGCCCGGTATGGCCCAGGGTCGCGCGGGTCATCATGGCGAGGATCATGGTGGCCATTGCGCCGGCGGTGAGCGCATGCAGCGCGACGCTTCGCGGTACTGCCGGGGAATGGATGGAGACGGCCAGAAGCGCGAGGCCCACCGGCAGCCAGAGATAGCCCAGATGCAGAACCCAGAGAAGGGGTTCCGATGTTGTCGAGAAGCCGCGCCAGCGCGCAAGGCGGGCTGCGAGAGCCACCGCGGCCAGGCCCAGAAATGCGCCGACCAAGGGATGATCGCCGACGATGGTCCAGGCGACCGCCGCAGCGGCGGTCGCGGCTATGACCGCACTGTCGAAGCGGTTGTGCTGCGGGGGAAGCTTCGAGGTCCCGCGCCGCACCAGCCAGTTGCGCGTGAACTCCGGTACGACGCGTCCGCCGATCAGGGCGATGAGCGTGACGATTGTCGCGACGGCGGTTCTCTCGGCGGTTTCGGTCTCGCCGAGATGGAAGAGCGCGTTGGCCGCTATCAGGAGCGCGAGCAGGGCGATGATGACAAGGTTTCGCCAGTTCCGTCCGATCACGATCTCGCGGGCGCAGAAGGCGGCGAGGCCGGCCAGGAAGGCGAGGTCTGCGGCAGCGGCCGCCGCTGCGCCGATCCATGCCGAAAGCGCAATGGCGAGACGCCCGGCGAGCCAGAGCGCGGCGAGCGCGGCCAGGGGAAGCCCCCGAAGCGGCGGGCGGCCGGTCCAGCCGGGGACCGCGGTCAGGAGGAACCCGGCGATGACGGCGGCGACGAAGCCGAACAGCATCTCGTGGACATGCCAGGCGATGGGGTCCATCGCGGTCGGCAGTTCGAGGACGCCGGCCAGCATCGCCATCCACAGCAGCAGCGCGGTGGGCGCCCAGAGGCCGGCGAGGAGGAAGAACGGCCGGAAGCCCCGGTCGAACAGCGTGGGCATTGCCAGTCGCTTCCAGCCAACGTGACCGACAGTCCGGGTCACTCCGGGTGACCTCTACTTCTTGCTCTTGGGAGCAGGTCGTGTGCGGTGTTGGATCGGTGGCAGATCCGACCAGGAAATCCCTGGGAGATCGGCGTCGGGCATGCATTCCCTTTGTGCAACCCGGCGGATGATTACCTTCAGCGCCTGATCCACAAAATGACGTTCCTGCGAGCTGAATTCCGTGTCGATGCCGGCCGCCTTTCTCGCGTCCGCCCCGCCCCTGTGTGCCGACAACTCACCGATCTTGTCGAGAATCCGCTCATCGACATTGAACAGCTTGGCGGCGGCGGGCCGTTTCCCCTTCCGTCTTCCGGTGGAGGTTTCAAGGACGGTCAGGCAAAAGTTCGCCATGCTGGCCAGGGGCTCGCGGCCGCCGCGATAACCCAGATATCGCTGATGCATCGTTCTGGCGTCCGGATTGAGAGCGATGTCGGATCGCGGCTCGGGATAAGCAGGGGGTCGGGTCAGCACACTCACCGCAAGGGAGGCAGATGGGGCGGGGATGTGCGCCGCAATGCTCATCCGCCCGGGCGTCGGCTTTCGATCTATGACTTCCGGACTCTCGAATACCAATCGGAATGTATCGGAACTGCCGTACTCCAGGGTGGCGTCGAACTCCCACACGCGGATGTATTCCGCGACGGCTTCCCTCGCCTGCTCCGCCGTCGCGTAATGCTCCTTGAGTTCGAACCTTACCTTCTCCTCTTTGACTGTCAGACGGAAGCCCGGCTCGTCCCGGTCGAGGGGCTCGGCATGGCTGTAGTCAATCGCATCGCCATGATCGATGCGGTAATTCAGAGCTACCACATGAGGGTCGTTCATCGTCAGCCTTGGCGTCGAGTGAGGATGGCGGGTCGTCCGCCCGTCTGCTCCAGTCGTCATTCCCTGCGTTTTACCGTTTTTGGTGGCTTCAGCGTCGCGTGCATCTCCTCATACATCATGAGCAGGCGCTCGACACCTTCGCGCCAGGACGCTTTACGGCGATGGTTGCAAGACCGGAGGCTTGGCAAGCGCGCTGACGATTCCTGTCACAGCTTAGTGCTTTGTCGCTCAATGCCAGGCGCCGCCGTCGGGATCGTCGTTCTCCGCATGCATCGAGGCGGCGGCCATGGCTTGCCAGGCGTCCCGGTCGTAACCGAGCCTTCGGTTGAGTTTGTCGCAGATGCTGAGCGCATCCTCCAGATGGAGGGCGATCAGCGCGGTGGGGACATGCCCGGCCAGGCCTTCGATGACGATGCGGATCTGCTGCACGTCGGTCTCGACGTCGTAGGCGGGCACGAAACAGAAGTTGGGCTCGTCCGGGAGGGTCTGCGCGGTCACGGGGTCGGTCTCCTTGTCGGGGCGGGTCGGCGGGCGCCCGGCCGGCAATATGTATTCCAGCCGGGCATTGAACGGGTAAATTTCAAAGGAGTCACGCGGCGAGCGGCCAGCGGTCGAGGAGGCGTTCGAGCGCCTCGGCCTTCGGCGCGAATATCCGCGCCCTGAACGAGACGATCTCGACCGTGCAGCCCATGCGCCGGAGCGCCGGCAGGTCGGTATCGGCCGGCCCCTCAATCTCGACCCGGTCGCGGCCCATGAGGCGCCGGCGCGCGAGCCGCCAGCCATTGGCGAGCGCAAGCGCGTTGCCCCGCTCCATGACCGCCGCAAAGGCTTCCGCGCCGGTTATGGCGGGACCGCCGTCCAGCCCGAAACCGGCACGCACGGAGCGCACCTGCTCGGCGTCGAGCACGCGCCCGATGAGCGCGATGCCGTCATCCGATGTCAACCGCCGGACCCGCATGTTCTCGGCCGGCAGGCGGTCCCAGACCGGCAGCAGCAGGCCGGAGGCGAGCCAGAAGCGGGACTCCCGGTGGCTCGGCAGTTCGCCGATCTCGTGGTCCCAGAGCATGCGCCAGCGGCGCTCGTCGGTGCGCCCCCAGTTGGACGCCACGAACTCGGCCTGGGCCATGCGGTCCCGGGTGGCGGGGCGGATCAGCTGCACCCGCTCCTGCACCCCGCCGTCGTCGAGCATGCGCGACGGCGCCGGCAGCAGGACGGCGGCGCGCTTCGAGCGGGTGTTGACCACCAGTCGCGGCTTGCCATCCAGTCCCGGATCCCGTGCGCCTATCTCAAGCGCCGCGTCGGCGGTGAGCGGCACGAGCCTGTCGCGGCGGACGATCTCGACCAGTTCGGTCGCCGCCCCGGTGCCTGGATGCGCGTAGAGCGTCTCCCGGCCAGCGACAATGAGCGAGTCGGCGGTCACGGTCTCCACCCCGACCTCGTAGCTGCCGGCCTCGATCGCCTGCTCGATATTGGCGGCGATGCGCTCTTCCAGCTCGGCGAAGAGCTGGTTCTGCTCGGCAATCGGCAATGCCAATAGCCGGTTGAGGAACTTCGGCATCGGCGGCAGCTCGTCCTTGAGCCCGCCCTCGTGGACGATCTTGAGGCCGGTCGACTCCTGGAACCGTTCCGCGTTCCAGCCCTCGATGCGCCCGCGCCAGAGGGCGCTGTAGAACTGCCGCAATGCCGCCTTGGCGTATGCACTCTCCAGGTTGTCGCTTTCGCGGAACAGCGCGGCGTCGCTGCCGCCCATGGCGGTCTGCGAATCCCGCTGGCCCCTTGTAATGGCGCCCAGGCTGTCCAGCCTTCTGGCAATGGTGGCGATGAAGCGGCGCTCGCCCTTCACGTCCGTGGTGACCGGCCGGAACAGTGGTGCCGAGGCCTGGTGCGTGCGGTGGGTCCTGCCCAGCCCCTGGATCGCCTGGTCGGCGCGCCAACCCGGCTCCAGCAGGTAGTGAATACGGCGCTTGGTGTTCCCGCAGGACAGATCCGCGTGGTAGCTGCGCCCCGACCCGCCCGCCATGGAGAACACCAGGATGCGCTTGCTCCCGTCCATGAACGCGGCGGTCTCGGCGAGATTGGCCGACGCCGGCCGGCTGCGCAGCGAGAGACGCTCACCCTTCCCGTCCGCCATGCGCAAGACCCGCCGCGACCGGCCCGTGACCTCGGCGACCGCTTCGTGCCCGAACTTCTGCACGATCTGGTCAAGCGCGGTGGGCACCGGCGGCAGCGCGGCGAGCTTCTCGATCAGCGCGTCGCGCTGTTCCTCGGCTTCCTTGCAGACGATGGGATTGCCGTCCGCGTCGGTGGCGGGCCGGCTCATGAGGTTGCCGTCGTCGTCGGTGAAGGGCTCCTGCAACTGCACCGGAAAGGCGTGCATCAGGAAGGACAGGATGCCGTCCCGCGGCGTGAGGTCAATATTGAGGTCGTCCCACTCGGAAGCGGGGATCTCCGATATCCGCCGTTCCATCAAGGCCTCGCCGGTCGAGACCAGCTGGACCACGGCCGAGCGCCCGGCGTCGAGATCGGCTTCAACGGCGCGGATCAGGCTGGGGCACTTCATGCCGGTCAGCAGATGGCCGAAGAAGCGCTGTTTCGTGCCCTCGAATGCCGAGAGCGCCGCCGACTTGGCGTTCCTGTTAAGCGTGTCCTCGCCCTGGACGATGCCGGTCACTTCGAGCGCGGCCTCGATGTTGGCGTGGATCACCTTGAAGGCGCCGGCATAGGCGTCGTAGATGCGTCGCTGCTCAGGCGAGAGCGGATGTTCGAGGATGTCGACCTCGACTCCCTCATAGGCGAGCGCCCTGGCCTGGTAGAGGCCGAGTGCCTTCAGGTCTCTTGCAACGACCTCCATCGCGGCGACCCCGCCCGCCTCCATGGCGGAGACGAACTCGACGCGGGTCTCGAACGGCGTCTGGCCGGCTGCCCAGAGGCCGAGCCTGCCGGCATAGGCGAGACCCGGCAGCGTGGTCGCGCCGGTGGCGGACACATAGGCAATCCGCGCGTCCGGCAGCGCGTTCTGCAAACGCAGCCCGGCTCGCCCCTGCTGCGACGGCTTGATCTCGCCGCGCTCCGACTTCGAGCCGGCGGCATTCGCCATCGCGTGCGCCTCGTCGAAGACGATGACGCCGTCGAAAGCGTGGCGGTCCTCCTCGTCCAATGAGCCGGCGAGCCATTCGACGATCTGGTCGAGGCGCGAGGGTTTCCCCTGGCGGGACGGCGAGCGCAGCGTCGCGTAGGTCGCGAACAGGATGCCGGCGTCGAGGGGGATCTCCATGCCCTGCCGGAAGTTGCAGAGCGGGATGACGTCGCTCTCCAGCCCACCCAATGCCGTCCAGTCGCGGCGTGCGTCCTCCAGCAGCTTGTCGGACTGCGAGAGCCAGAGAGCGCGTTTTCTCCCGCGCAGCCGGTTGTCGAGGATGATGGCGGCGACCTGCCTGCCCTTGCCGCAGCCAGTGCCGTCGCCCAGCATCCAGCCCCGGCGGAACCGCACCGGCTCGGACAGCGTCTCGCCGTCCGACGTGACGAAGGACGTGTCGACTTCTTCGTCTTCACTGTCCTCCGGGCAGCGGTGAACGGTCTCCCACTGGGAGCCGATGCGGTACCGCGCCGCCAGGTGCGGGCTGTGGGCTTCGCCCGCCAGCACGACGCTCTCGAGCTGGGCGTCCGACAGCAGCCCGTCGGTGACCACCCGCTCCGGCAGCATGGGTCGGTACGCCGGTGCCGGATGCGGCACGGCGGCCATGGCGGCGGACTGGACCAGCGGCGTCGGATGCGCGACCGCCCCCGGCACCCGCACCGCGCCCGGCCGCCAGGAGGCATAGGGGCCGGTGTCGTTGGCGGCCGAGGTTTCGGCATCGGCGGCGGCCGGTTCGACCAGGCCGGTCTGGACAACCAGCTCTGCAACCGGCCCCCAGTCATGGGCCTGCCGGGTCTCGGGGGTGGATACGGGCTTGGGACCGTGCCGCTTTGCGGGCGCCAGCGTCATCGTCTTGCCGAACAGGTCGCGCGCGGGACCGGCCGGCGCCGGCGGCGCCTCGATCGGCATACGGGGAGGAACCCGCGCAATGAGCGCATCCAGCAGCTCGGCGGCATCCGTGGCGCGGGCTTCCCGATCGACAGCGATACCGGGCTCGTTACTGCACTCCAGCACGGTGAGGCGGGTGTCGAAGCCGGTGCCCCGCCTGGCATAGGCGCGCCCGTCGATCGCCATGGTGAAGATGCAGCGCGCCGGCGGGCCGCTCGGGCCGTGCCCGTCGAGGCGGGCAAAGGCGGCTGTCCAGGCGGCGTCGCCCGGCACGCAGTGGGCCGAGGTGATGGCGACCAGCCGCCCGCCGGGCGGCAACATCGAGACCGCCGAGCGGACGTGGCGCAGATCGGCGTCGTGGCGGATGCGGTCGACCCCGGGCGAGACCGAGAACGGCGGGTTCATCAGCACGACCGTCGGCCGGACGTCGCGCAGCCGGTCGGCGATCGCCTCGGCGTCGAATGCGGTCACGACCGCCTGCGGAAACAGCTGCGTCAGCAGCCGCGCCCTGACGCGAGCGTATTCGTTGAGATGGAGATGGCCGCCGGCGGACTTGCCGAGCGCGCACTGCGCCATCACCGCGAGCATCCCGGTGCCGGCTGAGGGCTCCAGCACGGTGTCGCCCGACCGGACCGCGGCGGCCTGGAGGGCGGCATAGGCGAGCGGCAGCGGGGTCGAGAACTGCTGGAGCCGGACCTGCTCCTCGGAGCGCCTGGTGTGCGAGGGCTCCAGCGCGGCCAGGGCGTCGAGCATCGCCAGCATCCGGCGTGGCCCGCCGGCGCCGGCGCTCCGGCGCATGCCCCGGCCGTAGCGCTGCATGAAGATCACGACGGTGGCCTCGGCGGCCTCGTAGGCGTCCTTCCAGACCCAGGCGCCTTCGGCGTCGGTGGCGCCGAAGGCGTCCGTCATCGCTTCGCGGAGGGTCGCGGCGTCGAGGGGCCGGCCGGCCTCCAGAACCGGCAGCAGGGTGCGAGCCGCGGTGAGGAGGGCATCGCCCTGGACCGGACGGGACGGCGCGGCGGTCGGATCGATGGCGGTGGGGAGAAGGGGCGGACGCGCGAGGGCGTCCGGCGCCTGCGGGGCGTCGAGCATGGGGCGGTCTCCGTGCTGGAAGGGACAGGAGACCGGCGGGACGCGCTGAAGGGGAGAACTCGGAAGTCCTCCCGCCAGGCCCCGCCGGCCCGCCCCCCGACAGGCTCGACGGCCTTTCGGCGGCCGGGCGCGCGGCGGCGGACCCTCGCGGGACTGCGGCCCGGCAACGGGGACGGGACGGGGCTGGTGTGCGGTCCCGGCCGGGCAGGAAAGGCCGGGTCCGGTATCGGACGGTTCGCCGATACCGTGGGGGAAGATTCCTACGGTGGGAGGCCCGGATTCACTCGGGCTACGGGCCGGGACCGGCGGCGTTCTCGCGGATGTCGTAGCGGCTGCCCGGGAAGTGCTTCATCGCCCGTTCGACATAGGCTTCCGCCTCCTCGCGGCTGCCGAAACGGCTGTCCATCGCGGCGCCGATGCCGAGGGTGAACATCAGGGACCTGACCAGAAACCTG
>JAJEAZ010000276.1 GCA_022824105.1 Alphaproteobacteria bacterium | reverse complement strand
CATAGCTGGAACACGTCCAACGGGCGCAAGATCTCGATCATGCTGGAGGAGCTGGGGCTGGACTACCAGTGGCACCCGGTCAATATCGGCAAGGACGAGCAGTTCCATCCCGACTTCCTGAAGATCAGCCCCAACAACCGCATCCCGGCGATCGTCGATCCCGACGGGCCCGGCGGCGGGCCGGTCTCGCTGTTCGAGAGCGGCGCCATCCTGATCTATCTCGCCGAGAAGACCGGCAGCCCCCTCTGGCCGGCGGAGCCGCGCCGGCGCCTCGAAGTGCTGCAATGGCTGATGTGGCAGATGGGCGGCGTCGGGCCGATGCAGGGCCAGGCGCACCATTTCCGCCGCGCCGCCAAGGTGGAGGTGCCCTACGGCATCGAGCGCTACACCCAGGAGACCTACCGGCTCTACGGCGTGATGGACCGGCGGCTGGAGGGCCGCGACTTCCTCTGCGACGACTATTCCATCGCCGATATCGCCGTCTATCCCTGGGCCTGCCGCTATGAGTGGATCGACCTCGACTTCGACCGCTTCCCCAATGTGAAGCGCTGGTTCGACATCATGACCGCGCGCCCCGCCGTCCAACGCGGCCTCAAGGCGCAGGAGGTGTAGCCCGGAATCCGTTCGGCCCGGATCGAATTTCGGGCGCGGCCCGCAACCGTCACCCCGGACGGAGCGGAGCGAAGATCCGGGGGCCATCCTCCAACCGTCCCGCCAAGTCCGAACGGCCGGAGATGGGCCCCGGCTCGGGGGCCGGGGCGACGGTTGGGAGCTATGCCGGCGGGCGCAGGCGGAAGCGCTGGATCTTGCCGGTGGCGGTCTTCGGCAGGGCGTCCGTGAAGACGATGGAGCGCGGATATTTGTAGGGGGCGATGGCCGCCTTGACATGCTCTTGCAGGCAGCGGGCCATGTCCTCGTCCGGCTCCGCGCCCTCCGCCAGCACCACATGCGCTTGGACGACCTGGCCGCGCTCGGGGTCCGGGGCCGCCACGACGGCGCATTCCAGCACCTGCCCGTGCGCGAGCAGCACGGCCTCCACCTCGGGACCGGCGATGTTGTAGCCGGAGGAGACGATCATGTCGTCATTGCGGGCGACGAAGCTGAAATACCCGTCCCCGTCCTGGACGAACCGGTCGCCCGTGACGTTCCAGCCATCGACGACATAGTCCAACTGGCGGTCGTCCGCGAGATAGCGGCAGCCGGTCGGCCCGCGCACCGCGAGGCGCCCCGGCTCGCCCCTCGGCAGCTCCCGCATGTCGCTGTCCACCACCTTCGCCTCGTATCCGCCGACGGGCCGCCCGGTGCAGCCGGGCCGGGCGTCGTCCAGCCGGTTGGAGATGAAGATGTGCAGGAGTTCGGTCGCGCCGATGCCGTCGAGGATCGGCTTGCCGGTCTTGGCGACCCATTCCTCGAAGACGGGCGCGGGCAGCGTCTCGCCGGCCGATACCGCGCAGCGCAGCGAGGAGAGGTCCGCGCCCCGGTCCATCTCGCGCAGCATCACGCGGTAGGCGGTAGGCGCCGTGAAGCAGATCGTCGCCCTGTACTGCTGGATGAGCTCGATCAGGTTCGGCGGCGAGGCGGTTTCGAGCAGCGCCGCCGCCGCGCCGAACCTGAGCGGGAAAATCGCCAGCCCGCCGAGCCCGAAGGTGAAGGCGAGCGGCGGCGAGCCGACGAAGACATCCGCCGGGGTCACGCCCAGCACCTCGCGCGCATAGCCGTCGGCAACCGCCAGCAGGTCGCGGTGGAAGTGCATCGTCGCCTTGGGCGCGCCGGTGGTGCCGGAGGTGAAGCCGAGCAGGGCCACGTCGTCCCGCCCGGTCGGCGCGGCCTCGAAGGTCACCGGCTTGTCGAGCGCGGCCCGGTCGAGCTCCGCATCGTGGTTCGCCGTGCCGTCGAAGCCGACCACCTGGCGGAGGAACCGGCTCTCCTTGGCCGCGAGCGCGAGTTCGTCCATCAGGCGCGTGTCGCAGAGCGCAAGGCTGAGCTCGCACTTGTCCACGATCTGCCCGAGCTCGGCCGCGCGCAGCAGCGGCATGGTGTTGACCGCGACCGCGCCCGCCTTGGTCGCCGCCAGCCAGCAGGCGACCATGGCCGGGTTGTTGGCCGAACGGATCAGCACGCGCTCGCCCGATTTCAGGCCGAAATCCTCGACGAGGGCGCGCGCGAGCCGGTTGGTCCAGTCGGAGAGTTCCTTGTAGGTGCGCCGGCGCCCGTTGCCGATAAGCGCGATGCTGTCGCCGAAGCCCCGCTCGACCATCCGGTCGGTCAGTTCGACGGCCGCGTTGAGCCGGTCGGGATAGTCCAGCCCCTCCGTCTTCAGGTCCGGCCACCGGTCGAAGGGCGGAAGCCGGTCGCGCGAGAAGGTGTCCCGGTGGCCGCTCGGGCCGAGATGGGGGCCGGCGGCGCTCATGGCCGGTCCTCGCGGATGCGCGAGAGGCTGTCGATCACGGTCTGCGCCTCGTCGCGGCCTACCGCCTCAAGCCGCCGGTCGATCCAGTTCTCGTGCTGCGCGGCCATGGCGGCGAAGGCGGCGGCGCCTGCCTGCGTCAGCCGGACGAGGATCGCGCGGCGGTCGCCCTCCACCGCCAGGCGCTCCACCAGCCCGTCCGCCACCAGCCGTTCGACGATCCCGGTGACATTGCCGTTGGAGACCATGAGATGGCGCGACAGCTCGCCCATCAGCAGGCCGCCGGCGTGCCGTTCGAGCGCGGAGAGGACGTCGAAACGCGGCAGCGTCGTGCGGTAGGCCGTCCGCATCTCCTCGCGCAGGTCCGCCTCGATCAGGCGCGTGGTGCGCAGCAGGTTCACCCAAAGGCGCAGCCGCTGCTTGCTGAGGCCGGCGCTCATATCTCGCCTCCCGAAAGCGCGATGGCCTGGCCGTTGACCGCGGCCGTCCCGTCCCGGCAGAGCCAGAGCGCCGCCGCCGCGACCTCCTCCGGGTCGATCAGGCGCTGCTGCGGATTGGACGCGGCAAGGCGCGCGCGGGCGTCCTCGGGGGTCATTCCGGTCGCCTCCGCGATGGTCGCGGCGCTGCGTTCGGTCATCTCCGTGTCGAGGAAGCCCGGGCACAGCGCGTTAACGGTGACGCCCGTCCGGGCGACCTCCAGGGCCAGCGCGCGGGTCAGACCCACGACGCCGTGCTTGGCCGCCGTGTAGGCCGAGACATAGGGATAACCCTTCAGGCCGGCGGTCGATGAAACGGCGATCAGCCGCCCCCATGCGGGATCGCGCATCGCCTTCAGGCCGGCCCTCAGCGTCAGGAATACCCCCGTCAGGTTCAGCGCGATCATGCGGTCCCAGAGGTCGCGCCCGGTCCGGGTGAAGGGCGCGCTCTCGGCCGCGCCCGCATTGGCGACGACGATATCGACGGGTCCGGCCCGCTCGAACAGCGCCTCGACCGAGGCTTCGTCGGTCACGTCCGCCGCCGTCCAGGCGATCCGCTCATGGCGCGCGGCGACAGCCTTGAGCGCGTCCGCCCGCCGCCCCGCGATGCGGACCCCGGCGCCGGCGTTCGCGAAGGCGAGCGCCATCGCCGCGCCGACGCCGGAGCCGCCGCCGGTCACGACCGCGCTCCTGCCGGCGAGCGGCGCGTTGCCGGTCCCGTTCGTCATACGCGCATTCCCATGCCTTCGCCGCGCCCGGCGAGGCGGCACAGCTGGTCCCGCCCCGCGAGGTAGGGCGCCGGCCATTCCGCCATCTCGTCGCCGAGGGCGGCGGCGGCGTGCAGCGTCCAGTAGGGGTCGGCGAGATGCGGCCGCGCGAGGTAGACGATGTCCGCGCGGCCGGCAAGCAGGATCGTGTTCACATGGTCCGGGGCGTAGATGTTGCCGACCGCCATGGTCGGCGCGCCGGTCTCGTTGCGGATGCGGTCCGAGAAGGGCGTCTGGAACATGCGTCCATAGACGGGTGACGCCTCGGTCGAGGTCTGCCCGGCGGAGACATTGACGATATCGACGCCGGCGGCGGCGAACATGGCCGCCACCGCGACCGCCTCCTCCGGCGTGACGCCGCGCTCGCCCACCCAGTCGTTCGCGGAAATGCGCACCGACATCGGCTTTTCGGCCGGCCAGACGGCGCGCATGGCGGAGAAGACCTCCAACGGATAGCGCATCCGGTTCTCCAGCGTCCCGCCATAGGCGTCCCTGCGCTCGTTCGACAGCGGCGAGATGAAGGAGGAGATGAGATAGCCGTGGGCGGCGTGCAGCTCGATCATGTCGAAGCCGGCGCGGTCCGCCATCGCGGCGGCGGCCGCGAATTGGTCCCGCACCTCGTCCATGTCGGCCCGGTCCATGGCGCGGGGCACGGCGTTGCGGGGCGACCAGGGGATGGCGGAGGCGGAGATGAGCGGCCAGTTGCCGTGCGGCAGCGGCGCGTCCATCTCCTCCCAGCCGCGCTGCGTGGAGCCCTTGCGGCCCGAATGGCCGATCTGGCAGCAGATCCGGGCCTGCGTCTCCGCGTGGACGAAATCGGTGAGCCGCCGCCAGGCCGCCTCGTGCTCCGGCGCATAGAGGCCGGTGCAGCCGGGCGTGATCCGCCCCTCCGGGCTGACGCAGGTCATCTCGACCGTGACCAGGCCGGCGCCTCCCTTCGCGCGCTCGGCGTAATGCGCGAAATGCCAGTCGGTCGGCAGCCCGCCGACGGCCTTGTATTGCGCCATCGGGGAGACGGCCACGCGGTTCGCCAGCGTCATGTCCCTGAGCTTGAACGGCGCGAACATGGGCGCGCGGTGGGCGTTGGAGCCGGCCTGCCTCTGGAACCAGATTTCCGCCGCCTTCAGCCACTTGCCGTCGCGAAGGCGCAGGTTCTCGTGGCCGATGCGCTGGCTGCGCGTCAGCAGCGCATAGTTGAACTGGACCGGATCGAGGTGGAGGTAGCGTTCGAGGTCCTCGAACCACTCGGTCGAGTTGCGCGCCGCCGACTGCAGCCGCAGCACCTCCAGCCGCCGCTCCTCCTCGTAGCGGGCGAAGGCCTGCGCCAGGTCCGGTTCCGCGTTCACCAGCTCCGCCAGCAGGATCGCGCTCTCGAAGGCGAGCTTGGTGCCGGAGCCGATGGAGAAATGCGCGGTGGCGGCGGCGTCGCCCAGCAGCGCCAGGTTCCCGTGGCTCCAGCGCTCGCAGAGCACCCGGTTGAAGTTGAGCCAGGCCGAGCCGCGCAGATGGCGCGCATTGGAGACCAGCGGGTTGCCGCCCAGATATTTCCCGAAGACCCTCTCGCAGACGCCGATGCTCTCCTCCTGCGTCATCCCGCCGAAGCCCCAGGCGGACCAGGTCTCTTCGGAGCATTCGACGATGAAGGTCGCGGTGTCCTCGTCGAACTGGTAGGCGTGCGCCCACATCCAGCCCTTGCTGGTCTTCTCGAACAGGAAGGTGAAGGCGTCGTCGAACTTCTGGCGGGTGCCGAGCCAGACGAATTTGCAGGCGCGCACGTCGATCTCGGGCCGGAAGACATCGGCGAAGGCGGCGCGCGCCTTCGAGTTGACCCCGTCCGCCGCCACGACGAGATCGTATTCGGCCATCAGCGCCGCAATGTCGTCGATCTCGGTTTCGAACCGGAGCCCGACCCCGAGCGCCCGCGCGCGCTCCTGCAGCAGCATGAGGAGCCGCCTGCGCCCGATGCCGCAGAAGCCGTGTCCGCCGGAGACCGTCTTCACGCCCCGGTAGTGGACGGCGATATCGTCCCACCGGGCGAAGTGCGAGCGGATCGCCCCGGCGCTTTCCGGGTCGTTCGCTGCGAGATTGTCGAGCGTCTCGTCGGAGAGGACCACGCCCCAGCCGAACGTGTCGTCGGAGCGGTTGCGCTCGAAGACGACAACCTCATGCGCCGGATTGCGCCGCTTCATGCTGATCGCGAAATACAGTCCTGCCGGACCGCCGCCGAGGCATGCCGTCTTCATGCCTCTCCCCCTTGCCAACGCCCGGCAAGAATGCGCCATCCGGGATTTTATTTCAAGCATAAATTATATAAAGTTGAAATAATTCACGCAAAGGAAGGAGGGGTCGCCATGACGGGTATCGCAGTGCATCCCGAAGGCTGGAAGCCCACCAGGGGCTATTCCAGCGGCATGATCGCCGAGGGCCGCACGCTCCATGTCGCCGGCCAGATCGGCTGGAACGCCGAGCAGCGCTTCGAACACCATGACTTTGTCGGCCAGGCGGCCCAGGCGCTTCGGAACACCGTCGCGGTCGTGGAGGCGGCCGGGGGCAAGGCGGAGAACATCGTCCGCCTCAACTGGTATGTCACCGACAAGCGTGGCTATCTGGCGAAGCAGAGAGAGCTGGGCGAAGCCTACCGAGCCGTGATGGGCCGCCACTTCCCGGCGATGACCCTGCTGGTCGTGTCGGGCCTCGCGGAGGACGAGGCCCTCGTGGAGATCGAGGCGACCGCGGTGCTGGGCCCGCCCTGACGGTGCAGGGAACGCAGGCTACAGCCCCGCCCGGTCCTTGAACTCGTACCAGCCGACCATCAGGGGCAGGAACCAGGGGCGGCCGTAATAGAGCGGGCGGGTGGCGAAATCGCCGGCGGCGAAGGCCGTCTCCGGCGGGCGGTTGCCGACAATGCTCTGCGCCGCCTTTGTGCCGAGCCAGCGCGCCCAGACCACGCCCGAGCCGCAGAAGCCGGCGGCGTAATGCACGCCGTTGCGCACCACCAGCTTCGGCATGAAGTCGAAGGTGAAGCCGGTATAGCCGAACCAGCAATGGGTGATGCCGATGCCGGCAAGCTCCGGGAAGATCTGCGCGAGCCCGGCGCCGAGCCGTGCGGCCTTGCGCGATTCGTCGTCGGTGAGCGCGCCCGCCCTGCCGCCGAACACGATGCGGCTGTCGTCGGGCGCGGGCCGGAAATAGTGGTAGAGGTTGCGCGTCTCGCCCAGCATCCGGCGCTTCGGCATCAGCCGGTCCAGCACCTCCTTCGGGATCGGGTCGGTCGCGACGATCTGGCTCGGGATCGGCACGATGCGCCGTCTGAGCCAGGGCATCGACCGGCCGGTATAGCCGTTGGTCGCCACGACGACATGCGGGGCGGCGATGCTGCCGCGGTCGGTGCGGACGCGCTTCAGGCTGCTCTCGTCCTCGACGGTCTCGACCGCCGTGCGCGCATGGATCGCGACGCCCGCCTCCAGCGCCCGGTCGAGCATGCCCTGGTGGAGCTTGCCCGGATGCAGCCCGCCTATGTCCTCGCGCACCATGCCGCCGTGATAGAGGTCCGAGCCCACTTCCGCATGCTGCTCCGCCTTCGGCGCCATCCACGCGCCATAGTCCAGGTGCCGGTTCAGCAGCTCGCATTCCGCGGCCAGGGAGTCGTAGTGCTTCGGCCGCATCGCGCCGGTGAACCGCCCGGTCAGCTTCCAGTCGCAGTCGATGCCCTCGTCCTCGATGAAGCGCGCGAGGTCGGCGCGCGCGGCGATCCCCTCGCCCTCCACGGCCTTCGCCCGCTCCAGCCCCCAGGCGCGGATCATGCCGCCGAAGCTGCGCCGGAGGCTGGCGCTGGCGATGCCGCCATTGCGGCTCGACGCGCCCTCGCCCGGCCGGTCTTTCTCCAGCACGACGACCTTGCGCCCGGCGCGCGCGAGCGTCAGCGCGGCGCTGAGGCCCGTGAAGCCAGCGCCCACCACCACGGCGTCGGCGCGCGACGGCAGCGCTTCCGGCTCGGGGTCGGGGCGCGGCGCGGCTTCCCACCAGAAGGGGTCGGTCTTGAGCGCGTTCTCCATCGACGGCCTCCCATGTTCGGCGGACGGCCCGGAGGCCGGCTTGGCGGACAAACCGCCTTTACACTACCATTCCGGGCGGGCCGGTATGCAGCCGCCGGTCCGGGGCGCCGGATACCGAACCGCCCGGGAGGAAAAGATGGAATTCGGCATCACTTTCAAGGGGTTCATGGAGCCCGACCGCGCGCGCGCCCTGGTGCAGCAGGCCGAGGGTGCGGGGTTCGCCTATTGCTGGCTCTACGACAGCCACATCCTCTGGCGGGAGAGCTACCCGGCGATGGCCATGTGCATGGAGCACACAAAGACGCTCCGCTTCGGCCCCTGCGTCACCAACCCGAACACGCGGGACTGGTCGGCGGCGGCCTCGCTCTTCGGCTCGCTGGCGCTGCAGTCGAACGACCGCTTCGACATCGGCGTCGGCCGCGGCGACAGCGCGGTGCGCGTCATGGGCTACAAGCCGTCCCCGCTCGCCCGGATGGAGGAGTTCATCCATGTGGTGCGCGCGCTCGTGCGCGGCGACGAGGCGCAATATGGCGACGTGCCCAACCCCATCCAATTCCCCTGGTCGACGGGCTATGAGCTCCCGGTCTGGGTCGCCGCCTACGGCCCCAGGGCGCTGAATTCGGCCGGGCGCGTGGGCGACGGGCTGATCCTCCAGATCGCCGAGCCCTCGATCTGCAAATGGCTGGCCGACCAGGCGATCGCCGCCGGCCGGGAAGCCGGGCGGGACATGTCGAACTACCGCGTCATGTCCGCCGCGCCCGCTTTTTTCGGCGACCGGGAGACCTGCCGGGAGGCGACCCGCTGGTTCCCGGCCATGGTCGGCAATCACGTGGCCGACATTGTCGAGCGCTACGGCACCGACCGCGAGGACATCCCGCCGTCGCTGACGGCCTATATCGAGGGCCGCAGGGGCTACGACTATTCGCGGCACGGACAGAGCGACAATCCCTATCTCGACTTCATCACCGACGACATCATCGACGGGTTCAGCGTGCTCGGAACGCCGGAGGAGCATGTCGCCAAGCTGGAGGAGCTTCAGGCCGCCGGCGTCACCCAGTTCAACATCT
>JAJEAZ010000121.1 GCA_022824105.1 Alphaproteobacteria bacterium | reverse complement strand
CCGTCGGGAGCGGCCCTCGCTTTGCCGCGCGCGTTTCGCGCGCCGGCCTGCCAGCGCGTCGGCGCCGGCGCGGTTCGCACGCCTGATTGCGCGCGCGAGGCGGAGGGCGCACCTCTCCCGTCGGTTTCCCGGGGGGTTTCGAAAACGGCGCCGCCGGCCGCGCGACGCCGGAGAAGCAGCTCCGGATACCGCCTCTCCGGGTCCTATATCGGCTTATTTTCCATGATTTCAAGCAAAACAGGAACAAAAAGTAAAAATACCGGCCCCCGACCGTGAGCAACCGGATAGATGGGCAACCGCGAAGCCGCTCCCACCGCCGCCCCGGCCCCCGCTTCCCCGCCGGCGCGCGAGGGCAGGCGGGGGAGCTGGGCAACGATATGAGGCGTTATACCAATGGCCTCGACTTGGGACTCATGTCTTCTTCTCGTCATGCCCGGAACAAGTCCACTGCTGTCCGGTTCAGCTTTTGCGGACAGGGCGCATGGCCTGGATTCAACAAGGTTCCGAAGGGTTCCGTCGGATCGGGACACGGATCAGCGCCCGGCATCCCGACCCTCATATCGTCATGCCCGGACTTGTTCCGGGCATCCCCTTCCACCGCTTCCGCTGCACGGCCGCATGGATGCCCGGAACAAGTCCGGGCATGACGAGGAGTGGGCGCATTCAGGCACGGTGGAAAGCGAGGGGACAGGAGACGTTGCGCGCGTCCAAAACCCCCGCTCGGCTTCGCCCAATGGCTAAACCGGACAGCAGTGGAACGAGTCCAGGCATGACGGGAAGAGGGATGACGGGAAGGGGCATGACGAAAGAGCCAGCCCCGAGCTTGCCGAAGGGGCGCCGGGGGCGACGAAGGCGGCGGCGGGCGGGTCGTTGCCGGGCCGGCGGGGACCCCTGCGGAAATGTCATGTTTTGTCATGCGGGGCCGTCTCCGCCGGGCTGTGCGGCCAGGGCGGTGCGGGGTCGGTTGCGGTCATCGGCGCCTCCTTCCAGGCAAAGGGCGGGACGGGGCGTCCCTGTTTTGCGCGTATCGCGTGCGGGCGCGGGCGGGTGTCGGCGCCGGCGCGGTTCGTGCGCCTGATTGCGCGCGCGAGACGCAGGGCGCACCTCGCCCGTCCGTTCCCGCCGGGGCTTTTTTCGCGGCCCCGGCCATCGCTTTCTGCAGAAACGCCGAAAGGCGGCCCCGGGAGCCGCCTCTCTCTACTTTCATTCTACACCATACCGCCAAATGTCAAGCCCCGGTGGGAACAAAAAATGAAACCATCGGAGATCCTTCACGAAATGCCGGTGGAAACGAGGACCGGCGCAACGCCCGGCCGTCCCGCTTGCGACTCCCGGCAGATCGGCGTGTATAACGAGGGCAGCGACCGAAACGCGGGGGAAACGGGATGCCGGTCAAGGTGGTGATGCAGAACGAGCTCACGATGGGGGCGGCGGACCGGATCCGGGAGATGGCGGAGGTGGTCGTCGATCCGGAGCTGGCGCAGGTCTCCGGGGCGGATATCGTGGTTGCGGGCCGCGGGCCGATCGACGCCGAATTCATGTCGCGCGCCGGAAACCGCCTGAAGATGGTCGCCACGCCCGGCATCGGCGTGGACAAGATCGATGTGGAGGCGGCGAGCGAGCGCGGCATCATCGTCATCCACAATCCCGATGCGCCCTCGCAGTCCACGGCGGAGCACACGGTCGCGCTGCTGACGGCGCTTGCGGCCCGCGTCATGACCGGGGACCGGTTCCTGAGGGAAGGCCGGCCCCTGGACCGCGAGCGGATGCGGGGCACGGAACTGCTGGGGCGCAATCTGGGCGTTGTCGGCTACGGCCGCATCGGCCGGCGCGTCGCGGCCGCATGCGCGCTCGGGCTGGGCATGAATGTCCGCGTCTCGGACCCATTCGTTGACGGGCGGCAGGAAACCCCGGAGGGCGTGACGCTGACGGACGATCTCGACTCCGTGTTCGCGGACGCCAAATTCGTCACCCTGCATGTGCCGCTGACGCCCGCGACCCGCCATCTGGCCGGGGAGCGGGAGCTGCGCATGATTCCCGAGGGCGGCTACCTGGTGAACGCCTAGCGCGTGCCGGTGGTGGACGAGCAGGCGCTGATCCGGGCCTTGCAGGACGGCCATCTTGCGGGCGCCGCGCTGGACGTGACCGACCCCGAACCGCCGCTGCCGGACAACCCGCTGCTGGCGATGGACAATGTGATCGTTACCCCGCATATCGCGTCCAATACCGACCTCGGCGTCCACGCCATGATGCACGGCGTCGCCGACCAGATCGCGCAGGTCATCGCCGGGGAGCCGCCCCGCAGCATGGTCGATCCGAATGTCTGGCCCGGCCGCTTCGCCGGCTGGTCGCCTGCGGAGCCCTGAGCGGCGGACCATGGCGGCGGCCGAAGACAGCGAAGACAGGTTCGCGGTCCTGCGCCGCATCATGGTCGAGCAGGTGGGGCTTCACGCCAGGCATGTAAGCGGCAAGACGGGCCGCGCCGCGATCTCCGGCCCGGTCATGGAGGCGATGGAGCGGGTTCCGCGCCATGCTTTCGTGCCGGTCGAGATGGCGCCGTACGCCTATCTCGATTCGCCGCTGCCCATCGGCTGCGACAAGACCATCTCGCAGCCTTTCATCGTCGCCCTGATGACCGACCTGCTGGAGATCGGCCCCGGGCACCGCGTGCTCGAAATCGGCACGGGGCTCGGCTACCAGACGGCGCTGCTGGCGGAGCTTGCAGCGGAAGTGTTCACCGTCGAGGCGATCGGGGAACTGGCGCGGAGCGGCCGCCGCCGGCTCACGGACCGGGGCTACGCCAATGTGAGTTTCCGCATCGGAGACGGCAGCCTGGGCTGGCCCGGTCATGCGCCCTTCGACCGCATCATCGTCACCGCGGCGCCGGACCTCATTCCGCCGGCGCTGCTGCAGCAGCTCGGGCCGGGCGGGCGGATGGCGGTCCCGGCGGGGCTGGAGGAGGACCAGCGCCTGCTGCTCGTCGCCAGGAATGCAGGCGGGCGGTTCGAGACGCAGGAGATCCTGCCGGTGCGCTTCTCCAGACTGATGAGCGGCGCCGAAGCCGCGGACGCGCAAGGCTGAACCGCATGTATCGGCATGGCGTCCGGGCGGCGCAAAGGCCCGATCCAGGGGGAGTCCCTGCCGGGGCGGGGGAGAGGCGGCCAAGGGTTTGAAAAGATTGGTCGGAGTGGCAAGATTCGAACTTGCGGCCCCTGCCTCCCGAAGACAGTGCTCTACCAGGCTGAGCTACACTCCGGCCGTCCGGCGGAGTGTATAGCGGCGGCGGGGGCCGAGTTCAACGGGGTGCGGCAGCGGAAAGCGCCGGAAAC
>JAJEAZ010000036.1 GCA_022824105.1 Alphaproteobacteria bacterium | reverse complement strand
ACGGAAGTCTCGATCCGGGGCTTCTGGAGCGGCTATCGCGGCCTGATGGGCTACGCATGATCGACGCGGAGACGCGGCAGCGGATCGAGGACTTCCTGCTCGACTGCGCCTGGGCCATCGACGAGGACGAGCTGGAGGCCTGGCCGGGCTTCTTCGCGGCGGACGGGCGCTACCGCATCACCACCCGCGACAATGAGGAACGCGGCCTGCCGGTCGGCATCATGCTCTGCGAGGGGCGCGGCATGATGGAGGACCGGGTGCTGGCGCTGCGCACCGCCAACATCTACGAGCCGCACCGCTACCGGCACATCCTCGGCCGCCCCCGCCTGCGCGAGGCCGAGGGCGGGCTGGTGCGCTCCGACAGCAGCTTCATCGTCATGCGCACCATGCAGGACGGCCGCATGGACCTGTTCGCCGCCGGCAACTACCGCGACCTGCTGCGCGTCGAGGACGGCAAGGTGATGTTCCAGGAGCGCGCGGCAGTGCTCGAATCCCGCCGCGTCGATGTGCTGATCGTCATTCCGATATGACGGGGGAGGGCTTTGCGATGCGGCCTTTGACCGACTCTACGGACATTCAGGACAATGGGCTGAAGCTGCGAGAGCGGGCGGAGGCGGACGGCTATGTGCTCGTCCGGGGCCTGCTGCCGCGTTCGCGGCTGGAGGAGATCGCTGACGAAATAGCCCGGCCGATGGCCGATGCCGGCTGGATCGAGCCGGGGAAGCCGCTGGCGAGTGCGAAGCCCGACCTCTCCAAATTCTGCGTGGAGCCGCAGCCGCCCTTCATGGAGGTCTTCTACCGGCAGCTGTCGCTGCGCTCGCTGCACGCGCTCAAGCTGCACGGGAACCTGATGGGCTTCTTCGGCAGGCTGTTCGGCGAGGAGGCGTTCTGCCCGCCGCATTTCGTGATGCGGCTCGCTTTCCCCTGCAGGGACGAATACGCGACCCCGGCGCACCAGGACTACACGCATTTCGAAGGCAGCCGGCGCAACTGGGCCGCCTGGATTCCGTTCACCGACATCGACGAAGCGCGCGGCGGGCTCGCCGTCGCCGCCGGCTCGCACAAGGGCGGCGTGCTGGACATGCGCCCGGCGCTCGGCGCGGGGCAGATGGTCATCGACGCCGACCTCGACGCCTGCGACTGGCGCTGGAGCCCGATGCAGGTGGGCGACGTGCTCATCCACAACTGCCAGACGATCCACAAGGGGCTGCCGAACTCGTCGGGCGCCATGCGGGTCTCCATGGACTGCCGCTACCAGCCGCTGTCGGAGCCGGTCGGCGAGAAATATCTCGGCGTCTCGCACCAGATGCGGAGCTGGGAAGACCTCTATGCCGGCTGGGAGGACGGCGACCCGCTGAAATATTACTGGCGCGGCCTCCCCCTGACCGTCCAGCCCTTCGAATATCGCTGGTACGACCGGCGGGACGAACGCGCCATCGAAATGGGCGAGGCCGGCGACCCGGAAGCCCTGCTTGCGCTCGAGAACATATCGCTGAAGCACCGGTCGGCAGCGGTAAGGCGGCGGGCCGATGCGGCGCTGTCGCGCCTGCGCGCGGCAGCGGGCTGAGGATCGGACAGGCCGGGGGATCAGGCGCCTTTCGCCCCAGGTGACGGCGGCGGCGTGGCGCCGGGCGCGCCGAGAGTCGCCGCCGCCTCCCTGCCGCCGAACGACGCGACCAGGGCCGCCTGGTCCGCATGGGCCTGCCGGTTCACTGCCGCGGTCGAGCAGATTCGCGCCAGCTCGGCATAGAGCCCCGCCAGCCGCCCGGCATAGGCCGGGTCCCGCGACAGGTCCTCGAGCTCCTCGGGGTCCGCCGCGAGGTCGAAAAGTTCCGGCGCGAAGCCCTCGTAATGGATCAGCTTCAGGTTCCCCTTGCGCAGCATGAAGCCGCCCTCGACCGCGCCTATGGCGTGATACTCGGAGAACACGGCGCGCTCGTCGTCGCGGGGCTCGGCCGCAATGGCGTAGAGGGACCTGCCCGGCCGGTCGGTTTCGAGCCTCGCATCGAAATGGTCGAGGATCGTTTCGGAGAGGTCGAGCAGGCTGACCGGCGTGCCGCAGACGCCCCGGGGCACATCCGGCCCGGCCAGGATCAACGGCACCGCAGCCGCCTCCTCGTAGAAATTGCCCTTGCCCCAGGAGCCGCGCGCGCCGAGGTCCTCGCCATGGTCCGAGGTGTAGACGACCGTCGTGCTGCCGCTCAGCCCCGCTTCCTCCAGCGCGGCCAGGATCTTCCCGACATTGTCGTCGAGATACGAGCAAAGCCCGTAATAGGCGGCCATGGCGCGCAGGCGCTCTTCTGCATCCGTGAAGGCGTTCTCCGTATCCAGCAGGTCGTCGTGCAGCCTGACCCAGGGGTGCGGCTCAAACCCGCTGCCGGGGCCCAGCTTGACCTCGGGGAGGCTCTCCAGCGGATAGAGGTCGTAGAACTCCTGCGGGCAGACGAGCGGGAAATGCGGCGCGACCAGCCCGACGAAAAGGCACCACGGGCCTTCGTCTCCCGACCGGGCCGTCAGCCAGTCGACGGCGCAGGCCGTCACATCGGCGTCGTAGGCGGTATAGGGGCTCTCGCCGGGGCCGATATACTCGCCCAGCATGCGGCTTCCGGGCCTGACGCGCTCTTCCAGCGAGCGTATTGCGGCCCAGACCATCCCGACGCCGCCCGCCACATTCATCGGAATCGTCTGGCGGTCGAAGCCCGTCGGGTCCTCCGCGTCGCGGTAGTGCAGCTTGCCGATGGACTCGACCGGCACGCCGCGCGCCTGCAGCGCGTGCCCCCAGCCGGGCGTCTTGCCCGTATAGGGCATGGCGTTGTCCCAGAGGCGCAGCCGGTGGACATATTGCCCGGTGGCGAACGCCGCCCGCGCAGGCACGCAGATCGGACAGGGCGTGTAGGCATCGGTGAAGCGCATGCCGCGCGCGGCGAGGGCGTCGAGGTGCGGGGTCTGCACGAAGGGATGCCCCGCCGAACCCATCGCACGCGCCTGGTGCTCGTCCGACATCAGGATCAGGAGGTTGGTGTTGCGCGGCCCGGACATCGGCAATGCCCCTCACGCTTCGATCAGGGTCGGGGGCGTGAATGCGGTGATGGCGGGCGGCTCGCCTTCGAACCGCTCGACCTCGACCAGAGCGGTCTGGGCGGCGCTGCACTGGGTCAGCGTCGAGGTCGGCTTGTCCGAGGTCAGCACATTGGGGTTGCCGTGCTTTTCCAGGCTGCCCGCCGCCGCCGGATCGACAGGGTCGAACCAGGCGCCGGTCGCAAGCTCCACCACGCCCTCGCGAATTGCATCGCTGAGGACGGCGCCGGCCAGGCAGGCGCCCCGGTCGTTGAACACGCGCACGACGTCGCCGTCCGCGATGCCCCTCGCTGCGGCGTCGCCGGGATTCATCCGCATCGCCTCGCGCCCGGCGACCTTGGCGGCCCGGCTTACCGAACCGCAGTCGAGCTGGCTGTGGAGTCGCGCGCGCGGCTGGTTGGAGAGCAGGTGCAGCGGGAAGCGCGCCGCCTTCGCGCTGCCGAGCCACTCCGCCGGCTCCTCCCAGGTCGGATGGCCGGGCGCGTCCTCATAGCCGAACCCGGCAATGGTCCCGGAATAGATCTCGATCCGTCCCGACGGCGTCTTGAGCGGCGCGCCCTCCGGGTCCGCGCGGAACTCCGCGAAGGGAACGGGCGGGCTCGCGGGCGCGGGGATTTCGAAATAGCCCGCCTCCCGGAAAGCGTCGAAACCCGGCATCTCGATACCGTCCCCGGCGACGCGCTGGCGGTAAAGGTCGTAGAGGTGGCGCAGCCACTCCATCTCGCTGCGGCCCTCGGTGAAGGCCTCGGCGAATCCGAGCCGTTCGGCGAGACCGGTGTATATGTCGTATTCGTTGCGCGCCTCGCCCACCGGGTCGATGGCCTGCTGGCTGGCAACGACGAAGCGGTCGAACTGGGAGGCGGCGATGTCGTTGCGCTCCAGCGTCGTCGTGCAGGGCAGCACGATGTCGGCGCGCCTGGCGGCCGGCGTCCACCAGGGCTCGTGGATGACGATGGTGTCCGGCCTGGCCCAGCCCTTCAGCAGGTTGTTCAGGTCCTGGTGCTTGTGGAACGGATTGCCGCCGCACCAGTAGATCAGCCGGATGTCGGGGTAGCGGCGGTCCTCTCCGTTGAAGCGGTAGGACGCGCCCGGACCCAGCAGCATGTCCGCCAGCCGCGCCACCGGAATCGTGGCGCCGACCTCGTTCCTTCCCTTGGGAAGCGCGGGCGGCGCCACCTGCCGGGTCGGGTCGCCGATGCCGTGCATGGCGCCGTAGCCGAAGCCGAAGCCGCCGCCTGGCAGGCCGATCTGGCCCAGCATCGCCGCCAGCGCAATGGTCATCCAGTAGGGCTGCTCCCCGCGGTCGGCGCGCTGGACCGACCAGCTGACGCCGATCAGGGTCCGTGAAGACGCCATCCGGCGGGCGAGGCCCCGAATCGTGTCGGCCGGCAGGCCGGAAATGCCGGCGGCCCACTCAGCGTCCCTGGCGGTTCCGTCCGCCTCGCCGAGAAGGTAGCCGGCCAGCCTGTCGAAGCCGGTGCAATAGCGGGCGAGGAAGCCGGCATCGTGCAGGCCCTCGCTCAGCAGCGTGTGCGCGAGTCCCAGCATCACCGCGAGGTCGGTGTTGGGCCGGACGGGCAGCCATTCGGCCCGGACGTCGTCTGCCGTGTCGTCGCGGATCGGGCCGATGCACACGAACCGGGTCCCCGATTCCACTGCGCGCCGGTGCCAGTCGGGGGCGTCATGCGCGCCGACGCTGCCCTGGTTGACCATCGCGTTCTTGGGCGGCATGCCGCCGAACGTCACCATCAGGTCGGTGTGCTCGACGATCAGCGGCCATGTGTTGACCGGTCCGAACACCGGCTGCATGGAGCCGACGATGCGCGGGACGATGACGCTCGCCGCGCCGACGCTGAAGCTCGTCACCTGGTCCACGAAGCCGCCGTGGAGGTTGAGGAACCGCGTCAACTGGCTGCGGGCGTTATGGAATACACCCGCGCTGCCCCAGCCCGAGCTGCCGTATATGGCTTCGTTGCCGAACTCCTTCCGAACCCGTTCGAGTTCGGCCGCCACGAGGTCGAGCGCATGGTCCCAGCTCACCTGCACGAAGGGCTCGGACCCCCGCGCGGCGGTGTTGGCGCCGGGGCCGCCCTCCAGCCAGGACTTGCGCACCGCAGGCGCGGCAATACGGCATTCGGCATGGACCGCGTCGGGAAGCGCGCGGATGAAGGGCGCCGGGCTCGGGTCCTTCTCGAACGGCGCGACGCCGACGAGCCGTCCATCCCTCGCCTCCGCGGTGAAGGCGCCCCAATGGCTCGCCCCGAATGCGGTCTGGGTCCCGTCAGGCATGTTCCGAACCTCGCAACGACTCGGATTATCGTAGCGCAAGCTGGAGACCGCGGGCGACCGTCGGTCAGTCTTCCGCCGCCATCACGGCTTCCGCCCTGTCGGGGTAGATGATCCGCTCGGCGAAGCGGTGCATGAGGTCGATCTCTTCCTGCCTCCGATACTTGACGCTGCTGCCCTTAATCGCGGCGAGATGTTCGGCGATGATGTTGCGCCGGACCTCGGAGGCGAACGAGTTCAAGCGGTGGTAGGCCTCGGAGATTGTCCGCCCGAGCGTCGTGATGCCGTGTCCGAGCAACACCACGCAGTTGGTCCCCGCGATGAATTCCCTGACGGGCCCGACGTCGGATTCGACGTCGATATCCGCAGGTACGTACCAGGGTGGCTTGCCGTGGATGAACGGCATGTCGAGCGAGAGTATTCGGAGTTCCTGAAATGCGCCGGAACCGAAGTACGCAATCGTCTCATCGTGATGAACGTGAATCACCGCATTGATGTCGGGTCTGAGCCGGAGGATCTCGCGGCTGAGGTTGTGACCGACACTCGTCATCGCATCGCCGTGCAGCAATCGGCTGGTCGGGATGTCGGTAATGACGATGTTGTCGACTGTCATTTCCTCGAGAGAGATTTCCGCGTGCTTGGTATAGGCCACGCCGTGCTCGAAATCCGGGTGCGGCTTGCGCATGACCATGTTCCCGAGCGTGTTGTGAACGTAGCCTCGCCTGGCGACCATGTGCGCGTAGCGAACGAAACGGGCGCCGAGCTCGGTGTCGAATTCAACCGCGTTGGTCATCTTGCTTCTCCTCGTCGAATTTGCCGGACCTCGGGTCTCTTGCGTCACATTCCGATTCGATGCGCGTGAGCGCATTGACGGAGGGTCGGTCCGGGAAGCTCGGCCGACCGCTGCGGGGAGTGACCCCGAAGTAAACGTTGTTCGGGGCCGCATCGAACACCGTCGCCGTGTGCATGGTGCAGCGGTTGTCCCGCACATCAAGACGACGGATGGCGCGACCGGACATCCCCTCAACTCCTCACGAACAGCTCTCGCCCGCCGCTCACGTTCATGAACGCCCCGGTCACGTACGAAGCCTCTTCGGAGCACAGCCAGCACACCGCCGCTGCCACCTCGTCGGACTCGCCGATCCGCTGCATCGGGACCGCGGACTTGCCCAGTTCGATCGCGGTATCCCGGCCCATGCCGGTGTCCCACATTTCGGTGCGGGTGAGTCCCGGCCGCACCGCGCAGACGCGGATCCCTTCGCCTGCCACTTCCTTGGCGAGGCCGCGGGTGAAAGCGTCGACGCCGCCCTTGCTGGCGGCGTACACCACGTCTCCGGGAAGTCCGCCGAAGACCGCAGCGATTGACGAGACGTTGACGATCACGCCACCGCTGCCGCCCCGTGCCGTCGACATCCGCCGCACGGCCTCGCGGGCGCACCAGATCGGGCCGAGCGTGTTGATTGCGACGATGCGCCGAATGTCCTCGTCCGTCGCGTCCGCGACCGCCGTCTCGCGATCGACGCCGGCATTGCACACCAGGGCACGTATCGGACCGAGCGCGTGCTCGACCGCGTCGAACATCCCGGCCGTCGTGGCGGGGTCCGAGACGTCGGCCGCAACCGCAACCGCCTCGCTCCCGGCCGCGCGAACCGCCTCGACGACATCCCGAGCCGCGTTCTCGGATGCAGCGTAGTTCACGCCGATGCGCCAACCCGCCTGCGCGGCACGCCGCGCGATCGCGGCTCCGATCCCGCGGCTTGCACCGGTCACGAGCATCACCCGGTCGGCCGCACTCATGTCTCACCCTCCCCGCTTGTGGACCATCTCTGCATGCCGCTTCATCGAATTCCCGCACATTTGCAATCAACGGCGTTGCTGGCGAACGATCGCCGAGCGGCCATCATTGCAGAGCGATACGAGCATTCTCAACATTGAAGCGTGTCCCTGCACGAACGCACGGTTTGCGGTAGAAGTGTCGTGCGGTCGAAGAGACAGCGGAGATCCGAGCATGGCACACGAACGACCCACCGAGACCGCGGAACGCACCGCGTTCTACCAGGCCATCGAGCCCGAGGGGCTGACAGCCCTGTGGTCGGTCCTCGGCGACATCGTCACCCCGGAGCCGACGAGCCCCTGCC
>JAJEAZ010000559.1 GCA_022824105.1 Alphaproteobacteria bacterium | reverse complement strand
GCATCGCCCTCCCGCCCAACTGGCGCGAACACAAAGCCTGACCGTCCCCAAAATCAACGAAATGTAGTGGGTACACCCGCCGACGCCGGTGTAACCCCCTGTTCTATCAAATACTTTTAATCGTCACTGTTGAAGTTGGGCTGGAGTTTCCGAGTCCGGAACTTGTCCCACACCGGGCGGCCCAATTCAACTTCTATAAATTGAAGGGCAACGGTGATGCCGGCTGTTGCAGCCCCATTTTTCTACTGAAATTTCACAAAAACAGAGGATATTTATACACTGTTTCAACACAAGATCATTTATAATCTTGATAGTAATTTTCCCAAACGAGGAGACAAGCAATGCTCCAGGTTCTTCGCTCCGTAAACCGGACGGCCTATCTCGCCGCCTGTGCGGCCGCATGCGTCCTGTTCGCCCCTCCCTCCGCGTGGGCGGGATATGGGGTAGCGCCCGTTCTCACGGCGACGGCGGGGGACGGCGAGGTCGATCTCAGCTGGACGGAGTGGGCGCCGCCGGCTGACAATGACTTTACCAACGGGACCATAGGTTACAGTTGGCGCATGAAAGTGGAAGGCGAGGTCGAATGGTCTGACGCGATCTCTGTCTCGGGCACGTCCACAACCGTGGACGATCTGGAGAACGGGACGACCTATGTGTTCCAGGTACGGGGCTACGAGCGAAGCTGGTTTATCGACAGGTGGGTGCTGAGAGTCAGCGACCTGAGCGAAGAGGTGACCGCGACCCCGACGGCATCGGATGAATCGGACACATCGTCGTCACAGGGCAACTAAACGCCGTCCCGCCGGCCCGGGCGTCCGGCACAACCGATCCCGGGCCGGTCTTGCCGTCGCGTACTCAAGGCGGTCTCCCTTCGCCTCCTCCCGGCGCAAATTCACGATCTCGCCTCTCAGGCATCCGGCGAGCAGAGCAGGCGCAGGAATGCCACATCGCGCGGATGCCGTTCCTCACGAGTGTCGAGCGCCCGCGCAAGCCGATGAAGCTCCGTAAGCCTTCGGCGCAGTCCGCCTGTCGCTTTTTCGGGGGATTGGCGGAAATTCGCGCTCTGTGGTGGGCGCGCCGGCACGACGTGAACGCGAATCCGGTCCTCGGCTGGCGCTGGCGCCGTCCGGCGCCCAAGCCGTTTCCCGCGCATCTGCCGCGCGGGCGGGTGGTTGTGTGCGGTGTAGAATTTCAGGTTTCCTGCAGTACCCGGCCATAATGGTTGCGATGGTCACTCCGACCCGTTCTGCGGCCGCTTCGACCTCGTTGTCTCCAACATGGGCATAGCGCATGGTCATGCGCACGTCGCTGTGTCCGAGCAGGCGGGCTGTGACGGTTAGCGGCTTGAGGGCCTCGACCCGACTCTCGGTGAGGCGGAGATTTGGCATGTGTTTTCCTCCTGCGTTCTGTTGCAGGCGGGGGAAAATGCTGTTGCATTTCCGTCCCGGATCTGCATTTTCACGAGGAAAAACACACGCCAAATCAATATCTTAGCATCCTCGATGCGTCAGACGGTGTCGCCCATCGGCAGGTCGCGCATGCGCTTGCCCGTCGCGTGGAAGACCGCATTGCCGATCGCCGGCGCCACCGGCGGCACGCCCGGCTCGCCCACGCCCGAGGCGTGGACCGAGAAGGGATGCGGCACGATGTGCGTGTGCACCTTCTCGGGGAAGTTGTCCGAACGCACCATCTGGTAGTCGTGGTAGTTCGACTGAACGGCCGCGCCGTTCTCGAAGGTGACGCCGCTGTAGAGCGCGATGGTCATGCCCTGCACGGCCGAGCCTTCCATCTGGCTGCGGATGCGTTCCGGATTGGCCGCGAAGCCGCAGTCCAGCGCCATGTGAATCTCCGGAACGGTGATCCTGCCGTCCACGATCTTCACATGCGCGCACGCCGCCACATAGGTGACGAAGGAGCGGTGCACCGCCAGTCCGAGGCCCTCGCCCGCCGGCATCTGCCGGCCCCAGCCGCCCTTTTCGGCGGCGAGCTTCAGGACGTTCTTCAGGCGCATGGTGTCGATCGGATACTCGTCATACACCTCGCCATAGTCCCAGAAGTCCTCCGGGAAGCCCTGCTTCGGCGGGTCGAGCTTCCGGTCGGAACCGATCAGCTCCAGCATCACCTCCAGATCGTCCCGGCCGAGTTCGGCCGCAAGCTCCGAGGCGAAGGACTGCACCGCCCAGGCGCGCGGGATGTTCGAGACCGAGCGGAACCAGCCGATGCGGGTGTGCGCCATCGCCTTGCCGTTCTCGACCGAGAGGTTCGGGACCTCGAAGGGGATATCGACATGCCCCATCCCGCTCTCGATGAAGAACTGGTGGCCGCTGTCCGGCGCGAAGGTGGACAGGATCGACGGCGCCACCGAGTTGTGCCGCCAGCCCGTCACCTTGCCCGCACCGTCCAGCGCAACCTCGATCCGCTCCACCGAGGTGGTGTGGTAGAAGCTGTGCCGGATATCGTCCTCGCGCGTCCACTGCACCTTGATGGGCATGCCGAGCTTCTGGCTGAGCAGCGCCGCCTCGATGACGAAATCGCACTTGGACTTGCGCCCGAAGCCGCCGCCGAGCAGCGTCACATTCACCCTGACATCGGCGACTTCCATCTCCAGCGCCGCCGCGACATCGCCGCGCGCGCCGAAGGGGGACTGCACCGGCGCCCAGACCTCGCACTTGCCGTCCGCAACGCTGGCGACCGCCGCCGGCGGCTCCATCATCGCGTGGGCCATATGCGCCTGGCTGTATTCCTGCCCGAAGGTCTTCGCCGCGCCGGCAAACGCCGCCGCCGCATCGCCCTCGGCCCGGAGCACGTTGCCCGGCTGCTTCGCCGCCGCCCGCATTTCCTCCAGGTAGGACTCGGAGGTGTAGCCGCCATGCGGGCTGTCGCCCCACTGGATCTCCAGCGCGTCGCGGCCCTTGATCGCCGCGTCCGTGTTGGAGGCCACGACGGCGACGCCGCCGAGGGGAGCGAACTTGGCCGGCATGATCGAGGCCGGCAGCGGCACCACATGCTCGACGCCCGGCACGGCCATGGCCGCGCTTGCGTCGTAGCTCTTCGCCTCCGCGCCCACCACGGGCGGGCGGGCGACGGCCGCCACCTTCATGCCCGGCAGCATCACATCGGCGCCGTAAACGGCCTTGCCCGTGGTGATGTCGTGCAGGTCGTAGATGCCGACCTTGCCCTTGCCGATATAGCGGAACTCGGACTCGTCCCTGAAGGAGAGCGCCTCGAACTCGGGCACGGGCTGCTTCATCGCCGCCTCGGCAAGCTCGCCGAAGCCGGCCCTGTTGCCGCCGCCCGTGACCTCATGCACGCCGACCTTGACCGAAGAGGCATCCACGCCCCACTTCTCGGCCGCGGCATTGGCGAGCATATGGCGGACCGACGCGCCCATCTGGCGCATGGACTGGATGTGGTGGCGCATGGAGCGCGACCCGTCCGTGTCCTGGTTGCCGTATTTCTCCTCGTCGCCTTCCGCCTGGACGATCTTCACCATCCCCCAGTCGGCGCCCATCTCGTCGGCGAGCACCATCGGCAGCGAGGTGCGCGAGCCTGTGCCCATCTCCGAGCGGTGGGCGACGATGGTCACCGTGCCGTCGGGGTCGATGGAGACGAAGATATGCGGGTCGTAGCGCAGGCCGTTCGGCATGAAGTCGCCGCCGGTCTTGTAGCGCGCGAAGCCTTCGGCCGTGGTGGCGAAAGCGGCGACGGCGAAACCGGCCGCCGAGCCCTGCAGGAAGCGCCGCCGGGAGACATTGGCGAAGGCGAGCTTCGCCGCCTCGCGGACGGGCGTTCCGAGGATTGCCTGTTCCATCATGTGCAGCATGGCCTAGACTCCCGTGGACGCGAGCCGCACCGCGGAGACGATGCGCTCATAGCAGCCGCAGCGGCAGATATTGTCGGCCATCCCGTCCAGGATTTCCCGGTCGGTCGGCTTCGGGTTCTCGGCCAGCAGGCTGGCGGCCTGCATGATCTGCCCGGTCTGGCAGAAGCCGCATTGCGGCACATGCATCTCGCGCCACGCGACCTGGACCGGATGGTTGCCGTCGGCGGACAGGCCCTCGATGGTGGTGACGGACTTTCCGGCCACGTCGCCCACGGTCACCATGCAGGACTTCTCGGCCTTGCCGTCCACATGCACCGTGCAGGCCCCGCAGAGGCCCGCCCCGCATCCGTATTTGGTTCCCGTCAGGCCCGCCATGTCGCGCAGGGCCCACAACAGGACGGTGTCGTCCGGTCCGTCCAGCGTCCGGGCTTCACCGTTGATGGTGACGCTCGCCATTCCGTTTCCTCCTCGTCTTTACCGCGCAGGGGCCGGCCGGCGCCGGTTTCTCCATTGCCGCCCGGACCCCGGCGATCATGGTAGTCCCCTTTCCACTCCGTGGGCCAGCCCCAGGCGGCCGGAGACGCCGGACCGTTACGCCGCGCCTGCCGGTTGAGCGGAACAGACGGGTTCTGTAGGTTGCGAGAGATGAGATCGGCGGTGCGAGACACGCGACATCTCAGGGCCGCCAGGGCATTCGAGTACAGGGGCGACGGGGACTGGACAGGCGGGCTATGGCAGCGAAAATCGATCTGCCCCGGGATGAGGTCGCCGCGTTTTGTACACGTTGGCAGATTGTGGAACTGGCCCTGTTCGGCTCGGTCCTGCGAGAGGACTTCAGCCCCGGAAGCGATATAGATGTACTCGCACAATTCGATCCGGAAGCACGTCACACGCTGCTCGACCTCGTCCAAATGCAGGAAGAATTGAGCGAAGCCCTCGGCCGCAGGGTAGACTTGGTCGAACGCTCCGCCGTCGAGGCGAGCCGGAACTACCTCCGCCGCAGGGCTATCCTCGGATCGGCCGAGACGATCTATGCGAAGTGACGGCGCGCTGCTGCTCGACATGCTTCTGTCGGCGCGGGAGGCCTCAGCGTTTATCGAAGAGCAGGCCTTTGCGGATTTCGAGGGAGACCGCAGGACGCAACTCGCGGTTTTGAAAGCCGTGGAGACCGTCGGAGAAGCGGCATCCCGCATGGGGTCCGACACGACCGCAGCGCACCCCGAGATTCCCTGGCGTCAGATCGTTGGGATGCGAAATCGGCTGGTTCACGGATATTTCGATGTCGATTTGAGGCGGCTGTGGGAAACGGTACAGCAGGATATACCCCGCCTTATCCTGCAACTTGAGGCCATCCTGCCGCCGGAGGACGCCTGACAGTGCGGACCCGTTACGCCGCGGCCAGGCGCATTGCCGGGCGGGCGCGGATGAGCAGCGTGGCGATTATGGCGAGCTGCACGGTATTGATGGCCGAGCCCGCGAGGAACGCCGCCTCGTAGCTGCCGGTGGCGTCGAACAACCGGCCGCCCAGCCATCCGCCCGCGGCCATGCCGATGGTGCCGAACAGGAAGATCCAGGCGATCCGCCGGGTCGCGCCGGCCGGCGGGAAATACTCCCGCACGATATAGGCGTACATGCCGATGACGCCGCCATAGCCCAGGCCGAAGGCGATGCAGGCGGCGTAAAGGGTCCACATGTCGCGCGCCTGCGAAATCACGGCCAGCATCGCGCATTGTATGGACGAGCCGATCAGCAGCGTCTTCAGCCCGCCGATCCGGTCCGCCAGCATGCCGCCCAGTATGCGCGAGGAAAGGCTGGCGAACAGCGCCATCGAGAGCGCGGCCGCGGCCGCCTGCGGGGCGAGGCCGAGGTCGGTGCCATAGGCCTTGAGGTGGACCAGCGGGATCGACATCGGGATGCAGCAGCCGACGATCGCCGCGCACAGCACCGCCGTCGCGACCGTTCCCGAAAGGCCGAAGGCGCGGCCGTCGGGCGTGGCCTTGCGCGGACCGGCCGACGCCGTCGACGGCGCCGGGCGGCGCAAAACCAGTGTGAGCGGCACCATGAGCGTGAAGCACAACAGGCCGTAAATGTGGAAGGTGTCGCGCCAGCCGACCGTCCCGTCGAGCCAGGTGATGACATAGGGCCAGATCGCGCCGCCGACGCTCTGCCCGGCCGTCGCGATGCCGAGCGCCAGACCCCGGTTGCGGTCGAACCAGCGCATGACATGCGCCATCAGCGGCGCGAACATGCAGGCATTGCCGAGAAGGCCGATCAGCACGCCGAAAACCAGCATCAACTGTCCGGGCGTCTCGACATAGCCTGCCAGGAAGGTGCCGGAGCCGATCGAGAGCGCGCCGATCAGCGCCACATTGCCCATGCCGAGGCGTTCGGAGAGCGGGCCGAAATAGAGCGCCCCGATGCCGGCGCCGAAGAAGGCGGCGGTGTAGCCGAGGGAGGGCAGCTCGCGCGGCCAGCCCATGTCCTCGGCAATCGGCTTCAGCTCCACATTCAGCACGAACATCGCGCCCTGGCCGAAAAAGACCAGCAGCAGCGACGTGAAGCAGACGACCCAGGGATAGCGGCCGGCGTTCGGCGTTTCGGGCATGGGAGACGAAGCGGCCGCGCCGAAGCTCAGTCGGCGAAGCGGAACCGGAAGCCGTCGCCCGCGCTCAGCACATGGCCGCAGGACGGGGCCGGGAAATGCGCCGGCATCAGCAGCGCCGGCGTGTCCGCCACCCGCTCCAGCACCCGGCGCCGGGTGACCGCGGCATGCTCCGGCCACTCGCAGAAGGACGAGTTCCAGTGCGGTTCATACACCTGGATCGGGTGGTGCATGATGTCGCCGACGAACAGCGCCTCCTCGCCGCCGGAGTCGAGCGCCATGGTGACATGGCCGGGCGTGTGGCCGGGCGCGGCCTCGATCAGCATGGTCTCGTCGATCCGGTAGCCGTCCTCCACCATCACCGCCTGCCCCGCCTCCACGACGGGCAGCACGCTGTCGGCGAAGGCACCGTCCATCGGCTCCTCGTCGGGATAGAGCTCCAGCCGCTGCGTGCGGTACTGGTAGTCGATCTTGCCGATCAGGTATTTCGCATTCGGGAAGGTCGGGACCCAGCGCCCGTCCTCCAGCCTCGTGTTCCAGCCGACATGGTCGGTGTGCAGATGCGTGCACAGGACGAAATCCACTTCCTCCGGCGCAACGCCTGCCGCCTTCAGCCGGTCGAGCCAGGGCGTGTCGAGCTTGTCCCACATCTTGCGCGAGCGGCTCTTGCAGTTGCCGACGCATGTATCGACCAGGATCGTGTGGCGCGGCGTGCGCAGGAGCCAGCTGTGCAGGCTCATCATCAGCCTGCCGCTGCGCTCGTGGAAGGCGCGCGGCACCATCCAGTCCCGGTGCTTCTCCAGATGGTCCGGCGTCCAGTCCGGATAGAGCTGGCCCGGCAGGAAGGAAGGACCGGCGTTTTCCTCGACCCGGTGGATGGCGACCTCGCCGATCGCGCGTGTGCCCATGTGCGGAACGCCCCCAGATTTTCCGGCGACCTTACGCGCATGGTAGAGAGGGCGCCAGCAAGCGGCGGGAGGAGGAGCGGACATGCGCCACGATCTGGTTATCCGGGGCGGAACCGTCATCGACGGCACCGGCGCGCCGGCGCGCAGGGCCGATGTCGCCGTGGACGGCGGGCGCATAACGGAGGTCGGCGCGCTGCAGGACGCAACCGGCGAGCGGGAGTTCGATGCGCGCGGCCTCGTCGTCGCGCCGGGCTTCATCGACGTCCACACCCATGACGACCGCGCGCTGCTCGACGGCGACATGGCCGCCAAGGCGAGCCAGGGGGTGACGACCGTGGTCGCCGGCAATTGCGGCATCTCGCTGGCGCCCTTCAGGCCGGACGGCCGCCCGCCGCCGCCCATGGACCTGCTGGGCGGCGAGAGCGACTACCGCTTTCCCACATTTTCTTCCTATCTGGAGGCGCTGGACGTCCGCCCGCCGGTCGTCAACGGCCTTTTCCTGGTCGGCCACCAGACGCTGCGCGTGCAGCATGTGGAGGATCTGGGCCGGCCCGCGAACGACGCCGAGATCGCGAATATGCGCGCTGGCGTCGAACAGGCGATGCAGGCCGGCGCCGTCGGCTTCTCGACCGGCCTTTTCTACCCGCCTTCCAGGGCCGCGACGACCGACGAGGTCGTCGCGCTGACCGAGGCGGCGGCGCCTTATGGCGGCCTCTATGCGACGCACATGCGCGACGAAGGGGCCTTCCTGGAGGAATCGGTCGAGGAATCGCTGGAGATCGGCCGGCGCGCCGGCGTCGCGGTCGTGCTGTCGCACCACAAGGCTTCGGGCGCCGCCCATCACGGCAAGACCGCCCGCTCCCTGCCGATGGTCGAGGCCGCCGCAGCCGGGCAGCAGGTGTCGCTCGACGTCTATCCCTACGCCATGAGCTCGACCGTCCTCCTGCCCGACCGCCTGGCGGACTCGGAACGGGTTCTCATCACCTGGTCGGACCCCTATCCGGAGGCGGCGGGCCGGGACCTCTCCGACATCGCCGCCGAGCACGGCGTCTCCGACGAGGAGATGGCGCTCAGGCTGTTGCCGGCAGGCGCGATCTATTTCGCCATGTCGGAAGACGACGTGCAGCGCGTGCTCCGCTTCCCGCGCGCCATGATCGGCTCGGACGGCATTCCGCACGACCCGCGCCCGCACCCCCGCCTCTGGGGCACCTTCCCGCGCGTGCTGGGGCATTACAGCCGCGAACTAGGCCTGATGCCGCTGGAGGAGGCCGTGCGCCGCATGACGGGCCTGCCGGCGGACCGGTTCGGGCTCGACGGGCGCGGCGCGGTCGAGGCGGGCGCGGTCGCCGACCTCTGCCTGTTCGACCCCGAGACCGTGATCGACCGGGCGAGCTTCGAAAACCCGATGACTCCGGCGGACGGCATCCGCATGGTATTGGTAGCCGGGGAGGCGGTCTGGGCGGACGGCGCTCCTACCGGCGCCCGTCCGGGCAGGGCGCTCCGCCGCGAGCGCCCGATCCCCGCGCGCTAGCCGGGGCGCGGCGCCGAAGAAGAGGAGGCAGGCATATGCGGCAGCTTGAATTCGGCTGGTATCTGCCGACGAACGGCGATACCACGGCGTTCAACGACCCGGAGTCCCAGATCGCGCCGTCGCCGGAAATGATGGAGCGGATCATCCTGGCCGCGGAGGATGCAGGGTTCGAATACATCCTGATCCCGGTCGTCAACATCTGCTGGGAAGCCTATGTCATCGCCGCCTTCCTCGCCGGCAAGACCAAGACGATCAAACCGCTGATCGCGGCCAAGCCCGGCTATGTCAATCCGGTCCTGCAGGCCAAGATGCTGGCGACCTTCGACCGGATGACCGGCGGGCGCCTGGCGATAAACCTGATAGCGGGGCAGGCGGAAGCGGACTTCGAAGCCGACGGCATCCGCTACGGCAAGGAAGAACGCTACGCCCTGATGGGCGAAGAAGTCGCGATCATGAAGCGGCTCTGGGCGGCGTCGGGCCCCATCGACTTCGACGGCAGGTTCTACACCCTCAAGCAATGCTCGATCATTCCGGAGATTTACCAGAAGCCATACCCCCGCTTCTATCTCGGCGGCGGGTCGCCGCAGGCCGCCGACATTTCCGCCCGGCACTCGGATGTCCACCTGTTCTGGGGCGATACGCCGGAGCGGATCGCCGAAAACATCGTCGATATCCGCCGGCGCGCCGCAGAGTTCGGGCGCGGGGACGATATCGGCTTCGGCATGCGCCTGCAGATCATGTGCCGCGAGTCCGAAGACGAGGCCTGGGCTGCGGCCCGCAGGCTGGTCGCGCACGGCACCGACGCCAACCGCCGGGAAATCATCGACAACACCTTCAACTCGGCGGCGAACCGGCGCGTGCAGGAGCTGGCGCGCGAGCATGGCGAGATGATCGGGCCGAATCTCTGGACCGGCATCACCAGGGTCCGGGCCGGCGCCGGCATCGCCGTCGTCGGCAATCCCCGGCAGTGCGCCGACCAGCTTCAGGCCTTCATCGATGCGGGGTGCCACTCCTTCTGCCTGTCCGGCTTTCCGCACGCCGCCGCCGCGACCGGCTTTGCGGAACTGGTCCGGCCCCTCCTCGCAGAGATGAACAGGGGCCGGATGCCGGAAGACAGCCTTTCCCGCCGGCGCGCGTGAGCCGGCTCGCGGCGCGCCGGGTCAGGCCGGCGGGTCGCAGGGGACGGTGCCCATCTCCGCCGGAATGGACAGCTCCAGGATTTCGAGGTCGTCCGAGGTCGCGGTCTCGTTGTGCTTCAGCCCGCCCGGGATGAACAGCGACTCGCCGGCCTTGATCCGCAGCGTCTCGCCGGTCTCGAATTCGAGGTCCACCCAGCCCTTGAGCGCATAGACGAACTGGCCATCGCACTCGTGATAGTGCCAGCCGGTCGGCTCGGTCATGCCGCGGATCGCGGTCATGGTCTGGGCGCGCATGCTGCCGAGGCTCGCCTCGGTGACGCCGAGGTCGCGATATTTGAAGAAATCGCGCCGCCCGGCGACCAGCGGCGCCGATTCGGCTGTGGCGTGGGCGAGCTTGCGAAGCTGCGAATTGCTGTCGGGCATCGGGTCGGTCTCCTCCATTGGACTTCGCCGCCGAGAATAACGGATTGCAGGCGGCGCGGCAGCAGGTAACCTCTTCCTCGTGAAACACAGCCTCGAAAGCCTCCGGGGCGACCTGTTCGGCGGCATCACCTCGACCGTGGTGGCGCTTCCGGTGGCGCTCGGCTTCGGCATCGCCTCGGGCATGGGGGCCGCCGCCGGCCTGCACGGGGCCATCGCCGTCGGCTTCTTCGCCTCCGTGTTCGGCGGCACCCGGTCCCAGATATCCGGCCCGACCGCGCCGATGACGGTCGTCATGGCCGTCGTCATTACCAGCCACTCAACCAGCCTCGCCGAAGCGCTCACCGTGGTCGTCATGGCGGGCCTGTTCCAGATCCTGCTCGGCCTCTCGCGGATCGGCCGCTTCGTCGCCTACACGCCCTATGTGGTGGTGTCGGGCTTCATGTCGGGCATCGGCATCATCATCGTGCTGATCCAGCTGCTGCCGGCGCTGGGCGCTCCCATAGCCCCCGGCGGCCCGATGGGCGCCGTTTCAGCGCTCCCGGATGCGATCCGCAATATCGACGCGGGCGCCATCGCCATCGCCGCCGTCTCGCTCGCGGTCGCGTTCCTCTGGCCGCGCCGGCTGGCGCGCTTCGTGCCCGGCCTTCTCGCGGCGATGGTCGCGGGCACGCTGCTGGGCGTGCTCTGGCTGAACGAAGCGCCGACCATCGGCCCGATTCCGACCGGCCTGCCGGAATTCCAACTGCCGCTGCTGTCCTCCGGCTTCCTTCTGGGCGCGGTGAAGCCCGCATTGATCCTCGCCCTGCTCGGCTCCGTTGACAGCCTGCTCACCTCGATCATCGCCGACTCGATGACCGGCTCGCGCCACAACCCGGACCGGGAACTGGTCGGCCAGGGCATCGGCAATGCCGTGGCGGGGCTTTTCGGGGCGCTGCCCGGCGCCGGGGCCACGATGGGGACGGTGACCAACATCCGGTCCGGAGGCTCGACGCCGGTATCCGGCGTGTTGCGCGCGATCCTCCTGCTGGCGCTGCTGCTGGGCCTCGGCCGCTATGTCGAGCCGGTTCCGCTGGCCGCTCTCGCCGGCGTGTTGATGAAGGTCGGATGGGACATTGTGGACTGGCGCCTCCTCGCCCGCGTCCACGCGCTCAGGCGCGAGCACCTGATCGTCATGCTGACGGTGCTGGCGCTCACGGTCTTCGTCGATCTGGTGACGGCCGTCGCCATCGGGCTCATCGCGGGCGGCATGGTCCATGCGCGGCAATTGGAGCGCCTGGAGCTCGACAGCGTGGTCTCGACGCCGCTGCTCGACCGGACCCTTTTCGGCCCGGACGGGGAGGAAGAGGAGGGCGCCTTTGCCGCACGCGCCGGCCTGGTGGCGCTCCGGGGCAGCCTCACCGTGGCGTCGTCCCACAAGCTCGCCGACGCCATCGGCCCGGAAATCCGCGACCACGAGATCGTGATCTTCGACTTCTCCGGCGCCGCCTATATCGACGACAGCGCCGCCATGGTCATCGAACAGCTGATCGACCTCGCGGAGGCGGCGGAAACCTCCTGCATCGTGGCCGGCCTCCAGGGAGCCGCCGCGCAGACCCTGAACTCGCTGCACTGCCTGCACAGCGTGCCCGGACACCGGATCGTGGAAACCCGCGAAGACGCCCGCCGCCTCGCCGAGCGCATG
>JAJEAZ010000633.1 GCA_022824105.1 Alphaproteobacteria bacterium | reverse complement strand
TCCTCGCGACTCTTCCCGACGCCCGGACCGATCCCGCCTTCCGCCCGCCGCTTCTCGCTCAAGGCCGCGTCTGCAGCCCTGTCTGGCGCCTCGCGCCTCGTTTCGCCGATGCCTTCGAGCGCCGCGATGCGCTCGCCGGTGGCGGCCTGGAGCCGGGCGCGGAGCTCGGCCGCGTCGTCGGTAACCAGCTCGGCGCGATCGCGCGCGCGGCTGATCTCGACGTAGAAGCTCTTCTGGGTCGTGAGATGCTTGTGCCTCGCCTCCATCGCGGCGATCACGTTGTCCACCGTGCGGCCCTGGAAGGCGTGCACGGTCGAGGCCCAGGCATGATCGAGATGCCTGATCTGCGGGTCGCCCCGTCCCAGTTCGAGCGCCTTGCCGTCCTCCAGGCGGAACGTCACCCGGCCGTCCGCGACCCTGAGCACCTCCGCCGTCCGGCTGTTGACCAGGCCGAGGCCGGCGTCGTTGCGCGTCCAGCGGATGCGGTCGCCGGCGCGGAGCTGGATTTCCTCGACCGTGTAGACCTCGCTGCCGCCGCGCCGGCCGCCGATCTGCTCCGGCTTCCAGGCGATCTTGCCCTCCTTGCCGTCGTCGAGCAGGACCTCGCGGGTCTTGTGTTTGACGCCGACGACGCGCCGCTCGTCGCCCTTCCCGACGCCGATGCGCTTGTAGGGCCGGTGGAAGGCCACCACGTCACCCACCCCGTAGTTGGCGGCGAGCGCCTTCTCGGCGTTGGTGTAGCCCTTCGAGACCAGCCGTTCCGACACCATGGCGCGGCCGTGGATGCGGCCCTCGCGGGCGAGGCGCTCGCGGATATGGCCGTTGATCGCCTGACGGAGCTCGTGAGACGGCGCCATCACGCCGGTGTTCTCCCGCGCTTTCTCGTCGAGCCGGAGCCAGCGCGCGGCGACCGCGCCCGCGACGTTGTCCGGCTTCACCTCCGCGACGTTGCTGCCGAGCTTCGCGAACGCCTTCTCGATATCGCCCTTGAGGCTGGCAACGACAGCTTCCCTCAGCACGGGATCGCGCTGGCGCATGATCTCGTCCATCGTGGCGGTCGGCATGCCGGCGGCCTGGAGCTGGGCGAAAGGCTTGCCGGCGTCCACCGCGTCGAGCTGTTTGGCGTCGCCCACCAGCACGACGCGGGGCATGCGCAGCGCGGCGGCGATGCGCAGCAGGTCCCTTGCCTGCACGGTGGAGGCGAGGGAGCCCTCGTCGACCACCAGGATCGTCTTCGCGAAGGCGGCGCGCATCTCCCTGGCGCCCTTTCTCGTGAGCCTGCCCTCGGCCACGCCGGCATTGCGGGCGAGGAACATCTGGAGGGTTTCGGTGGGAATGCCGGCCTCCGACGCCAGGGTCTGCGCCGCCGAGGCCGAGGGCGCGAGCCCCGCCATGCGCCAGCCCTTCTTCTCAGCGAGTACCCGCGCCCGGTTCAGCATGGTGGTCTTGCCGGTGCCGGCGTAGCCCTGCACGCCCACCACCCGGTCCTTCGCCGAGAGGATCAGCTTCACCGCGTCCTTCTGCCCGGCCGTGAGCGGTCCCTTGTTGAGATGCCCCTGCACCTGCCAGCCGCGCATCGGCGCCCGGCCGCGCGCCTCGCCGCCCCGCATGAGCGCCACCGTCTCGCGTTCCTCCCCGGCGGTCTTCTCCGTCGCGAGCGAATCTTCCGCGCCAGGGACGTTCACGGCATGCAGCGTTCCGGCCTTCTCCAGCGCTGCGACTTCCCGCTCCGCGTCCCCGATCGCGACCGCGCCCGGCGCATGGGCGAGCGCGGCGGCGAACAGGTCGGTGCGCGAGAACACCGCCTCGCGCTCGGAGAGATGCGCCATCGCCCAGGCCACCGCTTCCGCGGCGGGCGAGGGCGGCGTTGATTCGGTGCCGGCTTCGCGTTCCGGTGCGTGTCCAGCCTCCCGGACGGGCCGCCGATCTTCGGACGGCGCGGCTATCCCGGCGGCAGTGCGTTCGCGCGAATCGCCAATGTCCGATGTCCTGCTCGCCCCGGAGACCGGCTCTGGCACCGCTTCCCGTTCCGCCGACGCCGATCTTGCCTCGGCCCCGGCAACCAGTGCGCCCGCATCCAGCCCCAGATCGGTGGCCTGGCGCTGCCACACGCCGCCGAGTTCGTCGCGGTCGATATCGCGCTTCGCGGCCCGCGTCATCAGCGCGGCGCGCTCCGCGATGCGCGGATTGTCGGCCGAAGCGCCGAGCCCGCGCGCTTCCATCGCCGCCTCGATCTCGGCGCGCCGGCTCGAGAACGCCTCGATTTCTTCCCGGGAGACACCGGCGATCTCGAAGCGCCCGTCGGCATGGGTCTTCTCGATGCCGTAGCCGAGTTTCCCGAGGCCGGCCGCGAGCTCGTTGCGGTAGAGCATGCCGATCAGCTTCTGCTGCGCATACAGCCCCTCGTTGGCCATCGAGCGCCACTTGCCGTCCGCGCCCTGCACCATGTTGGCGATTACAGAATGGGTGTGGAGTTGCGGATCGAGGTTGCGCGAGGTGTCGTGGCGGAAGGTGGCGGCGACGATGTTCTGGTTGCCGACCCGCGCCATATTCCCGGTATCGGGGTCTTTCATGCGGGTTTCGGCGGCGTTCTTCTCGACCCAGGCGAGCGTCGCCGCCACGGCGCGGTCATGGGCCTCGACGATGCGCCGATCGCCGCCCACCAGCGCGGCGAGGGAGACCGACTTGGGGGCGGAGAAGGTGAGGTCGCGGCCGGGCCTGTGCGTGATTTCTCCGTCCTTGCCGCGCCGCCCGAGCCGCGTGCCTGCCCCGGACCCGATCCGGGCGTCGGAGCCGTCCGGCACCTTGCCTTCGAGCACCGCCCGGAAGGTGTCGGCGTCGAGCGGCCCCTTCAGCCCGAGCTCTTCGGCGCCCTTTCCGGCCCAGGCGCTGGCGTCCCGATGTTCGGGATCGTCCTTCGCATAGTAGCCGTCGCGCTCGTAGTAGCTCGCGCCCTGTGCGGCGGAGGACAGCGCGCCGATCGAGAGCATGTCAGAACCACTCGCGGCGCGGTCCGGCGGCCGGTTTCGCGGTCGCTTCGCCGTCCTCCGGTCCGTCGCCCTTCGCGGTTCGCGCCGCGGCTTCGCCCTGGCGCGCTGGGGCCGGGCGTTTCTTCCGCCCCGGGCGATTTCCGCCGGCGCCGCCGTTCGCAGACTCTCCGGCCCCGGTTTCCGGCGTCTCCGCCTCTCCCGGCAGCGGCGGAAGATCGAGCTCGCCCTGGAGCGGGGCGGGATTTCGCTCGCCCGCCGGCGCCGGCAAGGCATCGCCGCCGGGATCCATTCCTTCCGCCGCTTCCGGGATCGCCATGCCGTCATCGCCGTTGGACGCGGCTTCGGGAGGATTCGCGGCACTGTCCGCTCGCCCGCAGGGCTCCGCCCCCTCGTCCTTGCGCGGTACGAACCGCTCGGCTGCCTTCGGCCGGGCGACGTAGTTCAGGCGGATCGAGGCGACCGGGAAGGGGCCGGGGAACTTGAGATACCCCTCCAGGTTGGGCAGGCGCATGATCTCCGACGGCAGCGCCAGCGCGCGCAATTCGCGCCGGGGCGTGAGCGAGACGCCGTCGCGGATGGTGTTGGCGCCGTAGGAGAAGCCTTCGGAGACTTCCTCGATTTCGCTGCGGCCCAGGCTGTCGGCCGACCATTGCGCGGTGTCGCGGTCGGGCGCGGCCAGCACCACGCGCGTGCCGCAAAGCCCGGAGACGGTCTCCGCGCCGTTGCGGCCGTAGAGGTCGCGCAGCGCCGAGGCGACCTGGACCCCGAGCACGAAGCAGCCGCCGAACTGGCGGGATTCGGCGAGGCCCGGCTGCAGGGACGGAACCTGGTGCAGGGTGGGCAGCTCGTCGAGAATCACCCAGATGCGCCGGCCGTCGTCCTGGGCGAGCGAGAGCATGGCGTTGACCGCGATTTCGAGCCAGGTGGATATGAGACCGCGCAGGCTGGCGTGCTGGTCGCCCCTGGAGGTCAGGAACAGGAATCCGTCCTTGTCTTCCTCTCCGATCCATTCCCGGATCGAGAAGGGCTTGCCCTCGTCGGGCAGGAACTCCAGCGCCGACAGGTTGGCGGTCAGCATGGCGCGCACGCTGAGCGCCGTCTTCGGGTTCTCGGGATCGACGATGGACTGCGCCACCGTGCCCTCCATCGCCTGGGCCAGCGCGGTCAGCTCGGTCTTCAGGAGATGGTCGACCAGGACCTTGTTGCGGGTCTCGCCCCTGCCGCGCAGCACGCCGGCGCCGTTGGCGAAGAGCTGGCGGGCGGCCGTCACCCAGAACGGGTCCACCGTATCCTTCTGCTGCGGGATCAGCGCCGCGGCCATCATGTCGAAGTCGCGCGGGTTGCGCGCCTCGTAGAACGGCGACCAGCGCGGCGCCCTCGCATCGAGCGGGTTCATCAGCACGTCGCGGTCCTTGTCGAAGAAGGCCCGGGTGTAGCTCCCCATCTTGTCGTAGATCACGCAGCGCTCGCCCTTCGCACGGATCTGCGCCACCAGGTCGGAGATCAGCACCGTCTTGCCGGAGCCCGTGGTCCCCGAGACGATGGTGTGCTGGGTCTCGGTGCGCTCCGGCCAGGGGATGCCAGCAATACTGTAGGGCCGCAGCCGCTTGCCGCCCGGTAGGCGCACCAGCGTGCGCAGATGGCGCGCCTGCACCCGGCGGCGCAGCTCCCCGGCGGTGACCATCTCGGCGCCCCGGATGCGCTTCTGCCGTCCGAGCTGCGCGCCGCGGAACCGGAACGCGACCAGGAACAGGACGATCAGCCCGCCGCCGGCCATGGCGCCGAGCCCGGCGCTGGCGAAGGTCTCGTCCCGGATCCGCTCCCTTGCCTGCCGGGCCGGGAGGGAGGCGGCGATGTCGCGGATGCGCAGCACGCGCCGGGTGCCGTCGGCGAAGCGGATTTCCTGGCCGGACTCGGGATCGTAGCCCAGGACCAGCTTGGCCTCGGCCAGCGTCACCATGCCGGCGGCATACCATTCCGCGCCCGTGGTCCGCTGCCACAGCGTCCAGGCCGGCACCGCCACGGTGGTGAAGGCGGCGAACAGCAGGGCGGCCCGGAACAGCTGGCCCCACATGCGGATGCCGTGGAAGACGGTCTGGCCGCCCCTCAGCGTGCTGCCGCCGATGCCGCGCATGATTGTTTCTCCCTGCATGTTGCGTGATTCACCGCCCGGAGGCCGAGCCCGGCCCGGGGCCGGGCGAAGCGGGACGGGGCGGAGGAAGCTCCCGGAACCGGGGGAGCCCGCTCCGGCCAGCGAGCCGGGGAGGCAGGCGGGGATTCCCTTTCCCGGTTCCGCCGGCATGATCGGAGGACATGAACATGACGCGAACATTCAGCGATGCCCGGGGACCGGCCGATCCGCCCGGACGGCCAACGCCCGGCGAGCGCGCCACGGTGCTCGGCGGCTTCGTGCTGGCGGTGCTCGCGACCGCATGGTCCGCCGCCACGGGCGCCGGTCTCGAACCGGTGGTGGCCGCGTGGCTCGCCGCCGGCGTCTGGGCCGCGCTCTCCTCGCTGGCGCTCGCGCTCCGGCGGGGGGTCCGCGACCGCGACCGGTCCGCGTTCGGCCGCTGCACGCTGCCGGACGACACCGGGACGATCGACTGGAGCACGCGGACCGGCGAATACGCCTACATGCGCATTGCCGAGGAGAACGAGCGGCTGATGCGCGGGGATTGAACCCGGGGTCTGCGCCCCGCCGGTCACGGCGAGGAGTCTCCCCAGCCCGCCTGACCCCGACTTCGATCCGGGCTCGCGTCCGCGGGCCGCCCCGGACTTCCCGCATCGCCCGGCGCCGCATCGGGCATCGCGTTCCTCGCCGTGCCGAACAGCGTGCCGGCCAGCCAGTCGCCGACCACCGGCAGGTTCCCGGTCGCATGATGTTCGAAGGACCTGCCGGTTTCGGCCGCAACGCCCGCGCGGCCCCCGGCGGCCTCGTCCCGCGTCACGCTTTGGCGCGCCTCGCGGGCCGATTCCATCACGATCTGCCCGGTCTTCGTCTCGACCTGTTCCTCCATCGCCCGCACGTTTGTCTCGCCCGGCCGGGGCGCGCCCGCCTCCGCGGCGCGGTCCCGCACGCCTTCCGACCAGCCGCCATACGCCGCGCCGGTCTCGCGCCCGTAGGAGCCGCGCGCCTCGCCGGCGGCCGCTTCGTATTCCGCAGCACCACCGACCGTCGCCGGGTCCGGCCCGGCGGGCGCGGGGAACTTCTCCGCGACGAACGCGGCGGCGTGTTCCCGGAGCTGTTCGGAGTCCTCCGCAGTCTGCGGCGACGCGATGCGCATCGCACCCGCCGCGCCCAGCGCGCGCCCGTCGGTTCCCGGCTGCTCC
>JAJEAZ010000557.1 GCA_022824105.1 Alphaproteobacteria bacterium | reverse complement strand
AGGAATAAGGGAAATGCCGAAGGACAAGGCGGTTCTGATTACCGGGGCCGGCAGCGGCATCGGCGAGGCCTGCGCCCATGCGTTCGCGGCCGCCGGCGCGCGGCTTGCGCTTGCCGACATCGACAAGGCGGCGGCCGAGCGCGTGGCGGAGGCCTGCGGCGGCGTCGGGGCCGTGATCGAGGCCGATTGCGGCGATGTCGCGTCCATCGAGGCGATGGTGGAGGCGGCGGCGAACGCGCTGGGCGGCCTCGACGCCTCGGTCAACAATGCCGGCGTCACCCGCCACGCCGACATCATGGAGCTGACCGAGCAGGACTGGGACCGCATCCACCGGGTCAACTCCAAGGGCGTGTTCTTCTGCCTGCAGAGCGTGGCGCGGCGGATGATCGAGCAGGGCCGGGGCGGGCGGATCGTCAATATCGCGTCGATTGCCGGGCGCGGCTTCAAGGGCACGTCCAACGCCGCCTATGCCGCCAGCAAGGGCGCCGTCATCTCGCTCACCAAGACCGCCGCCCAGCAATTGGGGCGCTACGACATCAATGTGAACGCCGTCTGTCCGGGCGTGACCTTCACCGCGCTGGTGGAGCAGCTCGTCCGCGACCGCTCCGCTGCGCGCGGCATTTCGGCCGAGGAAATGCGCCGCAGCATGGAGGCGCCGATTCCCATCGGGCGCGGCAACGACCCCGCGGATATTGCCGCGCTCTGCGTCTTCCTGACCGGGCCGGGCTCGCGCAATGTCACCGGGCAGGCCTGGAACGTGGACGGAGGCCTGGTGCCGAGCTGATCCGTCCTGCGGGCTTCAATTCTACGTTTCGAGAACCCGCAGCGGCGTCCCGTCCGCTTCCAGTTCGGCGCCGTCTCCGACGCGGTCGAGGCGCAGCAACGCCAGGCCCAGACCGTTCAGGCTGGAGCGCATTTCCCCGACGGGCCGGCCGGCGGCCGCGATTCGCGTTCCGGGCGCTACGGGGCCGTCCAGTGCGACCGGCGTAAGCTGCCGGCGCACGGCGCCCCGGTAATGTGTGCGCGCCGTCACCTCCTGGCCGACATAGCAGCCCTTCTCCCAGTCCACGCCGTTCAGCCGCTCGAAATTGCTTTCCAGCAGGAAGGCCTGGCCGACCGGCATGTCGCGCGAACCGTCGGGCGCGGCGAGCCGGTAGCGCAGGGCCTCGTAGTCGGCGAAATCGCCTTCGGGGAGGCCGTTCGGTTCGTCAGCCGGGCGCATCAGCCGGACCCCGAAGCCGCCGTCGCGCGGATCGATATAGGCAATGCCGCCGCCGCGGCGCGCGGTTTGGCCGGGCCCGGCTTCGGACAGGCCGAAATGCGCGGCCCCGTGCGGAACCGCCTCGACCGTCCAGGCTTCGCTCGCGTCCTCGATGGCGATTTTCGCCCGCAGCCGGTAGCGCTTCAGCCGCTTTGCGAGATCGTCCAGCCGGTCGGCCTCGCAGTCCAGATAGACCGTTCCCTCCCGTTCGAGCGCGAACACGTCGTGCAGGAACTTGCCCTGCGGCGTCAGCAGCGCGGCATAGACGGCCCTGCCATTGCGCACCGGTTCGATGTCGTTCGAGAGCAATCCCTGCAGAAAGCCGTGGACGTCTTCGCCCGAAAGCGCCAGAACGCCCCGGTGGGACAAGGGAATGCAGGCGGGGATCATGGCGCCTTTGTCGCCTTTCCCGCCCCGGCGCGCAAGGGATGAGAGATCATGGACCGACTGGAGATACGCCGCCCGGACGACTGGCATGTCCATTTCCGCGAGGGTGCGGTGGCGCGCGCCGTCGTGCCTTTCACCGCGCGGCAGTTCGCCCGCGCCATCGTCATGCCGAACCTTGTGCCGCCGGTAACGGACGGCGCGCGCGCCCGCGCCTACCGCGACGAGATCAGGGCTGCGCTGCCGCCGGGCACCGCGTTCGAGCCGCTGATGACCTGCTACCTGACGGACGGGCTGGACCCGGCGGTCATGGAGGACGAGGTCTTCACCGCCGGCAAGCTCTACCCGGCCCATGCGACCACCAATTCCGCCCACGGCGTGACCGACATTGCGGCGCTCCGCCCGGTGTTGGAGCGGATGCAGCGGATCGGCAAGCCGTTGCTCATCCACGGCGAGGTGACGCATCCCGAAGTGGATGTCTTCGACCGCGAGGCGGTGTTCGTGGACACGGTGCTGGCCGGGCTCCGGCGCGACTTCCCGGAACTGAAGATCGTGCTGGAGCACGTCACCACGGCCGAAGGCGCGGCCTTCGTCGAGGAAGCGGACGGGCCGACGGCCGCCACGATCACCCCGCACCATCTCGTCATAGACCGCAACGACCTGCTGGTCGGCGGCATCCGCCCGCATCTCTATTGCCTGCCGGTCGCCAAGCGCCGCCGCCACCGCGACGCGCTGCGCCAGGCGGCGGTCTCCGGCAGCCCGCGCTTCTTCCTCGGCACCGATACCGCGCCCCATGCCGTCGGCGACAAGGAGAGCGCCTGCGGCTGCGCCGGCATCTTCTGCGCGCCGACGGCTCTGGAGGTCTATACGGAAGTGTTCGACGAGGAAGGCGCGCTTGACCGGCTGGAGGCCTTCGCCAGCCTGAACGGCCCCGCCTTCTACGGCCTCCCGCCGAACGAGGAGCGTATCCTGCTGGAACGCCGCTCCTCCGAGGGGCCCGGCCTCCTCGCCGCCGGCGGCAACACGATCCTCCCCTTCCGCGCCGGCGAACGCCTGGAGTGGCGGATTGCGGACTCCTGAGTCTTTACCAATTGATTATTTGTAAAGAAATGATATCGTGCGTCGGAATCGGTCATGTCGGGAGGGAGAGCTTCATGCCGCGGGTGAGCGCCAAACGCCAGATCACGTTGCCTGTCGAGCAATGCAGGGAAGTCGGGATCGGGCCGGGGGACGAGTATCGCAGCTATGTTGCCGACGGCCATATCACCATCGTGCGGATGACTCCCGGCGCGGCGAAGGGGTTTCTGCGGGACGTTGTCGCCGATCCGGCCGTCAGCGACGAGGAATCGCTGGAGGATGCGCTTGACAGGTCGGCGCCTTGATCGCCGTCGATACGAATGTCCTGCTTCGATATTTGCTGCATGACGACGAAGCCCAGGCAGCACGCGCGGGTGCCGTTTTCGAGGCGGGAGAGATAGTCCTGGTCACGGATGTCGTGCTGGCGGAAACCATGTGGACGCTTGCCGGCCGCAGATACCGGCTGACGCAGGCAAAGCTGGCGGCCACTCTCGAACGGCTGTTGAGCGATCCGTATATCCGTTTCGAGGACAACCGGGCAGTGTGGCGCGCCTTCCAGGCATTCCGAAGCGCGGCGTCGGCAGACGAGACAGGATCGGCCAGAAGCGTCGGCTTCGCCGATGCGTTGATCGTGTACAAGGCAATGCAGGCGGCGTTGGACGCGGGCGAGGAGTTGACGGTCTATACCTTCGATGCGGCGATGCAGCACCTGCCATACACCGCACCGCCCTGAAGATGACCGACCTGTCGCCCTAATCGCGCGCAAGCGCGCACAGGGGGCGGGCGAGGAGGCGCTGGACATAGCGGTTGAGCGCCAGGAACTCTTCCAGATGTCCCAGGCGCCGGGCCCAGTTGAGGCACCAGCCGACGATAATGTCGGTGACGGTGAACCGGTCTTCGACCAGATAGTCGTGTTGCGCCAGATGGGCTTCCACTACCGCTGCGCTGCGTTTGAACATATGCACGTTCTGCTCGAAGGTGGCGGTGATGCGCCTTTCCTCCGGCAGCACATACTGGTTGACGGCGGTGTTCCAGAGCCATGCTTCCATCTCGGCGAGGCAGAAGGCGACCCACTGGTCGTGCTCGGCGCGCGC
>JAJEAZ010000652.1 GCA_022824105.1 Alphaproteobacteria bacterium | reverse complement strand
TGTCGGGCGCTATTCCACCGGGCTGTCGACGCAGTCCAGCGCCCAGATGTCGTAGACCGGGTGCTCCAGCGCCGACATGGCGGGGCTCGACGCGAACATCCATCCCTGGAACAGCCGCGCCGGCGGGGCGCCCCGCTTGCGCTCCACGATGGTGAGGAACACAGCGCTTTCCGGCGGTTCCTCCGGCGGCCGCTTCCGGCAGGCCCAGACGGTGACCTCCAGCGTGCCGAAGCGCTTCGTCTGCTCCAGCGGCATCGTCAGGGTGGAGATTCGCGCAGTGACCTTGTCGAGCCCCTGGAGCACCGCCATCCCCATCTCGCGATAGGTGAAGGTCTGCCCGCTTTGGGCCGCCGCAGGCCCGGCCATCAACATCAGCGCCGGAAGCAGCGCCAGCCAGAGGCCGAGGCGCCACGAAGCGGGAGTAATGCGGCAGCAGCCCGGCCGTCTTCCCCGAAGCCGGCTACTTCTTCTTGTCATCGGCGCCGCTGAACAGGAAGCGGCCGATCAGGTCCTCGATGCTGACGGAGGACTGCGCGAAGTGAATGCGGCCGCCCGGCGGAATGGCGTCGTCTTCGGCGCCGGGCGTCAGCTGCGCATATTTGCCGCCGAGCAGGCTTTCGCTCGCGATCTTGACGGAGCTGTCGGTCGGCAGCTTGACTGACGGGTCGATGGAAAAGGTGACCAGCGCGGTAAAGGTCTCCCTGTCGAGCCGCTGGCCGGAGACGGTGCCGACCTTGATGCCGCTCATCCGCACGTCGGCGCCGACCGTCAGCCCGCCGATATTGTCGAACTCGGCGACGACCTCATATCCGCCGCCGCGCCCGAGATCGGCGGTCGAATAGGCGAAGAACACGAACGCGGCAGCGGCCAGCAGCACCGCCGCGCCCGTTATCGTTTCGAGCAGGCTGCGCCGCATCACTCGGGTGTCCAGGCCTCGTAGTCGCCCGTCGCCGCCGCGCGGCGCCCGCCGGCGAAATCGTGTCCCGGCGGGCGGTAGGCCTGCGGCGTGCCGGTCAGGTTCGGTTCGTGCGGAAGCTGCCAGGGATAGCGCGGGCGGTCCGCCGCCGGCGGCGCATCGGCCATGCGGTGCAGCCAGGCATGCCATTCCGGCGGCACGCGGGAGGCTTCGACAGGCCCGTCATAGACGACCCAGCGCCGCTCGCGCCCGTGCAGGCGGCCCCGGCGGCTGCGGAAATAGCGGTTGCCCTGCTCGTCCTCGCCGACGAACTCGCCCTGCATCCAGGTGTAAAGCCGCGTTCCGATGGAAGTCACGAGCCGGGTCCCTCCAGAACTCGGGCCCTTATCGCACCGCTCCGCCCGCCGGTCAAACCTGGCGCTCGGCATTCCGCTCCATTGTTCCATATATGTTCCGAATAATCTCCAACGGAGCAAAGGGGCCATGACCTGGACCTGATGGGCCGGCGCGGCCCCGCGGCGACGGGAGGGAAGGAGCGGCCCGGCGGCCGCCTGTAGCGGTTTGCCTGAGCGACCGCAGGGCCGGCCGGCGGCGTCAGGACCATAGCGCCGGGACCGGAACGGCGGCCATCCGCGGGCCGAAAGCAACACTGCTCTCATGGTCATAGAGGACAAGCCCCATCACGAACCGCTCGCCGGCGTCCGCCGCAAGATGGCGCAGTCCGGAAAAATCCTTCGTGGAAACGGTCGCCGACGCTTTCACCTCGATCCCGACGATCTCGCCGCGCCCGTTTTCGATGACGATATCCACTTCGTTCCGCTGCTTGTTGCGGAAGTGCGAAAACGCATAACGGTCGTCGGTCCAGGTCGCGAGTTTCAAAAGCTCGCCCAGCACAAAGGTCTCCAGCAACGGTCCGAACGGCGTCCGGTCGCGGCGCAGGCGGTCCGGCGTGAGTCCCCTGAGCGCGGCGAGCAGTCCGGCGTCCAGAAAATGCAGCTTGGGGGATTTCGTGAGACGCTTCAGGGTGTTGGAGTACCAGGGCGACAGCGTGCAGACGAGGAACAGGCTCTCGAGGATATCCAGATATTTCCGGGTGGTAACATGGTTCATGCCGAGCGGCGCGCCGAACCCTGAATAGTTGACGAGCTGGCCCGATTGTTCGGCGACCACGCGCAGCAGGCGCGGCATCGAGGCCAGGCGGTCGATCCGGGCGATGTCGCGGACATCTCGCTGCACGACGGCTTCGACATAGTCCAGGTGCCAGCTCTGCCGCCGCCGCCATCCGGAGCGCGTCAACGCCTCGGGGTAGCCTCCCGCGAGAACCGTCTCCACGAGGCTGCCGCCGGCGGCCGGAGCCCGGAATGCCGGAATCTCCCCGGCGAACGCCATGTCGAGAAAGGATGGCGGGCCCGCGCCGCGCAACTCCGCCTGGGCCAGGGGCAGCAAGCGAACGATGCCCATACGGCCGGCGAGCGAATCCGCGACGCGGGGCAGGGTCATCAGGTCCGCCGAGCCGGTGAGCAGAAACCGCCCCGGGCGCGGGTCGGAGTCCACGGCGACCTTGATGGCCAGGATGAGTTCCGGCGCGCGCTGGATTTCGTCGATGACGGCGCGGTCGAGGCCGCGCAGGAAGCCGACCGGATCGGACAATGCGGCGTCGAGCGTCGTGGCGTCGTCGAGGGTGAAGAAGGGAAAGGCCTCGCCCGCAATTCGCTGCGCCAGCGTGGTCTTTCCCGATTGCCGGGGACCGCAAAGCAGCACGACCCTGGTGTCAGCCAGGGATTCCCGGACCTGCCTTTCGATGAAACGGGGATACATGGCACCGCTCCGACCGTTTGACCGATTGAAAGATTATGGATGACCGATTGAAAGTAAACAGATGACCGATTGAAAGTGAAATGCAGGCCAATTGTATAAAGAATCGGGTTGGATCGACCGTCGGCGGGCCCTTCGTTGCCCCGGCGGAAGCGCATGGCTATCCCCGGCTCCCGGTGCCGCTTCGCTTAGCGCGTCGCGATCTCCAGATACTGCAGATAGTATTTTCCTTAAGGATAACTACAAAATCCTGCGAATTTCGGTTAAGCTGGTTTTTCTGTGTGCGGCTTAACCGTTTCGAGGATAGCTCGCTTGCATTTCCAGCGTCACCACACCGGCGGATGCGCCTCGGCCTATGACGGCGTTGCGTTCGTCCGCAGAAACAGCGAAATCCGCAATCCCGACGGCACCCCCGTTTTCATTGCCGACGACATCATGGCGCCGCAGGGGTGGTCCCAGGTGGCGGTCGATGTGCTGGCGCAGAAATATTTCCGCAAGGCCGGCGTTCCCGACCTGACGGAGCCGGTCGCCGAGGACGGCGTGCCGGACTGGCTGCAGCGCCGCCGGCCGGCCGAGGGCGCAACCCTCGGGGCCGAGCGCGACGCCCGCCAGGTCTTCCACCGGCTCGCCGGCGCCTGGACCTATTGGGGCTGGAAGGGCGGCTACTTTTCCGGCGAGGAGGACGCGCGCGCCTATTACGATGAAATGCGCGCCATGCTCGCCCGCCAGATGGCGGCGCCGAACTCGCCGCAATGGTTCAACACCGGCCTCCACTGGGCCTACGGCATAGACGGGCCGGCGCAGGGGCATTACTTCGTCGATCCCGCCACGGGCGAGTGCCGCGCGTCCGAATCCGCCTATGAGCGCCCGCAGCCCCATGCCTGCTTCATCCAGTCGGTTTCCGACGACCTCGTCAATGAAGGCGGGATCATGGACCTCTGGCTGCGCGAGGCGCGGCTGTTCAAATACGGCTCCGGCACCGGCACCAATTTCTCGAAGCTGCGCGCGGAAGGCGAGCCGCTCTCCGGCGGCGGGCGCTCCTCCGGGCTGATGAGCTTCCTGAAGATCGGCGACCGGGCGGCGGGCGCCATCAAGTCGGGCGGCACCACCCGCCGGGCCGCCAAGATGGTCACGCTCGACATCGACCACCCCGACATCGAGGACTATATCGACTGGAAGGTCGTCGAGGAGCAGAAGGTCGCGGCGCTGGTCGCCGGCTCGAAGGCCTGCGAGAAGCATCTCGGCCGCGTGATCGCCGCCTGCGCCCCGGGCGGGCCGGGCGCGGGCGAGATCGACGAGGCCGACCGGTTCGACCCGAAACGGAACAGGGCGCTGCGCAAGGCGGTGACGGGCGCGCGGGAGGCCGCGATTCCGGAAAGCTACATCCAGCGGGTGATCCAGTTCGCCCGGCAGGGCTTCACCGACATCGCCTTCCGCACCTACGACACCGACTGGGACAGCGAGGCCTACCGCACGGTCGCCGGCCAGAATTCCAACAACTCCGTGCGGCTCACGGACGACTTTCTCCGCGCCGTCGAGACCGGAGACGACTGGGCGCTCACGCGGCGCACGGACGGCGCCGTGGCGCGCACCGTCGAGGCGCGCGGCCTGATGGACAGGATCGCCCATGCCGCCTGGGCCTCGGCGGACCCCGGCGTCCAGTTCGACACCACCGTCAACGACTGGCACACC
>JAJEAZ010000562.1 GCA_022824105.1 Alphaproteobacteria bacterium | reverse complement strand
TGGCCGGCGGTGCAGCCGGGCGCCGACCCGGTGCTCTACGGCTATGCGGAGCTCCGCCCGGGCGACCCGGTCGAGGTCCGCAGCCTCCAGACCTTCGAGCTGGTCTATACGGTCGGCCGCTACGGGCTCGACGACACGGGCAGCATCCGGGTCTCGTTCCGCTCGCTGGGGGACTGGGGCGGGCTGCAGATGGACGACCCCGCCGGCTACAACTATGTCACGGCGCGCTCCAGCAAGGGCGTGCCGATCCGGCTTTCCTATGTCTCGCACGGCGCGCCCCGGCCGCGCTGGAAGGCGCTGACGGCGCATGTCATGGGCGGCTTCCTGCGCGAGGGCGACACCATCCACATCACTTTCGGCGACACCTCCGGCGGCTCTCCCGGCATGCGCATGCAGACGATGGTGGAGATGGACTTCCAGTTCCGCGTGCTCGCCGATGTCTGCGCCGTCGGCCACCATGTGCCGATCCCGAATTCGCCGGCCATTTCCGTCGTGCCGGGGCCGCCGGTCTGCTGGCGCGCGGTGCTGCCGTCGCTCCGCCGCCCCGGCGAGACCTTCCAGTTCGGCCTGAAGGCGGAGGACGTCTGGGGCAACCCGACCGACCGGGCGAGCGGCAGGTTCACGCTGGAATGCACCATGCCGGTGTCCGGCCTGCCGGCGGAGGTGGACTATCCGCTCGGCCGCAAGTCGATCTGTTTCGAGGGCCTCACGGTGGCCGAGCCGGGCATATTGCGCATCGCGGTGCGCGACCCGGAGGGAGGGCTGGCGGCGGAATCGCACCCCCTCATCGTCCGCGACGGGCCGTTCGGCGGCTATTGGGGCGACCTGCACGGGCAGAGCGGCGAGAGCATCGGCATCACCACGGCGCGCCAGTATTTCGACTTCGCCCGCAACAAGTCCTTCCTCGACGCGACCGCCCACCAGGCCAACGACTTCCAGGTCAACAATACCTTCTGGCAGCATGTGAACGAACTGACCGCCGAGCACCACCAGGACGGCCGCTTCGTCACCTTCCCCGGCTATGAATGGTCGGGCAACACGGCCGTCGGCGGCGACCGGAACGTGTATTTCCGCGAGGAGGGCCGCGCGATTCACCGCTCCTCGCACGCCCTGCTGACGGACCGGTCCGACCTCGACACGGACGCGCCCAACGCCAACCGCCTGTTCGAGATGCTCGCCGACGAAGACTGCTTCATCTACGCCCATGTCGGCGGCCGCTATGCCGACATCGCCTATGCGCACGACCCGCGCCGGGAAGCCGCGATGGAAATCCACTCGGCCTGGGGCACCTTCGAATGGCTGCTGACGGACGGGTTCCCGCTCGGGCACCGCTCGGGCGTGGTCTGCAACAGCGACGGCCACAAGGGCCGGCCGGGCGCAAGCTATCCGGGCGCCTCGACCTTCGGGGCCTATGGGGGGCTCACCTGCTTCTACGCCACCGAACTCAGCCGCGACGGCATCATGGACGCCGTGCAGCGCCGCCACACTTACGGCACGACCGGCACGCGCATGCATCTCGACGTGCGCGCGCGCTTCCCGACCGGCGGCAAGCTCTTCGAGCGCGATCCGCACGCCTTCGAGGGCGAAGAGGCGCGGCCGGTCGGCGAGATCATGATGGGCGACATCGCGCAGACGGACGATGCCGCGGTCACGCTCTCGCTGGAGGTCGTGACCCAGGCGCCCATCGAGCGGATCGAGGTCCGCAACGGCACGGGGGTCGTCCGCACGCTCCGCCCCCACGGCGCGGAGGAACTCGGCTCCCGTATCCGCGTGTTGTGGTCGGGCGCCGAATACAGGGGGCGCGGGCGCGAGACCAACTGGAAGGGCCGGGTGCGCTTCCAGCATGCGTCGATCCTGCGGATGGAGCCCATCAACGCCTGGAACAAGGAGCGCCTGCTGGAGCAGCGGGGTCCGGACACGATCGTGTTCGACGCCATCACCACGGGCAATTTCGGCGGCTTCGACGCATGGCTGGACGAGGCGCCGGACAGCATGTTCCACCTGACGAGCAATCTGGGCGCGCTCGACCATCCGCTCTCCGAGATCGGCCTCGATGACTGGGTCATGGAAGCGGGCGGCCTGGAACGCCGCATCCGGGTGTTCCGCCTGCCGGACGAGCTTTCCTGCCGGGAGTTTTCGGCGGAGCTGGAGGTGCCGCTCTCGGCGAAGGGCGACAACCCCGTCTGGGTGTCCGTGTTCACCGAGGACGGCTTCCAGGCCTGGAGCAGCCCGATGTTCCTCTACCGCGAGGACGACTGGCCGCGCTGACGGGCGGCGCTGCAACCGGAATTTCACAAACCGGGTCTAGGCTCGCCGCCATCCGCAACTCCGGGTTGGAGCGATGGCGCGCATAGCGGTCAACGGTCTCGGTCGCATCGGCAAGCTGTTCCTGCGGGCGCTCGGCGACGCCGGGCGCCTGGGCGAGGTCGTGCTGGCGAACGATGCGGCGGGCGATGCCGAAACCCACGCGCACCTGCTGGAGTTCGACACGGTGCACGGGCGCTGGGACGCCCGGATCGACCACCGTCCCGGCGCGGTCTCCGTAAACGGGCACGGCATCGAGCTCGCCTCGTCCGGGCGCATCGAAGGCCTGCCGCTGGCGGAGCGGGACATCGACCTCGTCGTGGACTGCACCGGCCGCTTCAGGACGCTTGCGGCGCTCGGGCCCTATTTCGACGCCGGCGTCGCCAAGGTCCTGGTGTCCGCGCCCGTCAGGGATGAAGGCGCGCTCAACCTCGTCTATGGCGTCAACCACGCGCTTTACGATGCCGGGGAGCACCATGTGGTAACGGCGGCGAGTTGCACCACCAATTGCCTGGCGCCTGTCGTGAAGGTGCTGCATGAGGAGATCGGCATCCGCCACGGCTCGATCACCACCGTCCACAGCGCGACGAACACGCAGACGATTGTGGACCGCCCGCACCGGGACCTCCGCCGGGCGCGCTCCGCGCTCAATGCGCTCGTGCCCACGACGACGGGCTCCGCGACGGCAATCGGCCTCATCTACCCGGAACTTGCAGGACGGCTCAACGGCCATGCGGTGCGGGTGCCGCTGCTGAACGCCTCGCTGACGGACTGCACCTTCGAGCTGGTGCGCGAGAGCGGCGCGGAAGAGATCAACACGCTCTTTGCGAAATGGGCGGAGGGGCCTCTGGAGGGAATCCTCGGCTACGAGGCGCGGCCGCTGGTCTCGACGGACTACCTGGGCGACCCGCGCTCGGCCGTCGTGGATGGGCCGGCGACCATGGTGGTGAACGGCACGCAGGCGAAGATCTATGCCTGGTACGACAATGAGTGGGGCTACAGCTGCCGCCTCGCGGACATAGCGGGCCTCATGTCGGACAGCCTCGGATGAACGCCGGGCCGCCGGCCGGGCGCGGCGCGCTCGCCGCCTATATCGCCGTCACCGCGGCCTACTGGGCCTTCATGCTGACCGACGGCGCGCTCAGGATGCTGGTGCTGTTGCATTTCCACACGCTCGGCTTCTCGCCCGTCCATCTCGCATACCTCTTCCTGCTCTACGAGTTCATGGGCATCGCGACCAACCTCTCCGCCGGCTGGCTCGCGGCCCGTTTCGGGCTCACCTCGACGCTCTATGCCGGGC
>JAJEAZ010000272.1 GCA_022824105.1 Alphaproteobacteria bacterium | reverse complement strand
GGGCGGGGTCATGCGCTGCCTCTCCGGCAGGCTCGACTGCACCGCCTTCGACATGCCCTGCCACGGCGAGGCCGGGATGCCGGCGGGCGACGTCACGCTCCGGACCTTTTCGGAAGCGCTTGCCGGCATCGTGGAGGGACTGGACGGCGCGCCGGTCATTGTCGGCTTTTCCATGGGCGCGATGGTCGCGCAGCGCTTCGCGCTGGACAGGCCGGACGCGCTCCGGGGGCTGGTGCTGATGAACGCCGTCTTCGACCGGGACGAGCATCAGCGCAACGCCATCATGCAGCGCCTCGCCGCGGTGGAACGCGACGACCCCGCAGGGATGGTCGAGTCGGCGGTCGAGCGCTGGTTCACCGCAGCGTTCCGGGCGCGCTCGCCGGAAGTCATCGAGCCGGTCCGCCGCCGCCTTCTGGCCAACGACCCGGCAGCCTATCTCGCCGCCTACCGGGTGTTCGCGACCGCCGACGCCGAACTCGCGCGGGATGCCGGGCGCATCGCCTGCCCCACCCTCGCCCTGACCGCCGAGCACGACATCAACTCCACCCCCGCCATGAGCCTCGAACTCGCGCGGGTCATACCGAATGCACGGGCCCTGGTGCTCGACGGCCTCGCCCACGGCGCCCCCATCGAAGCGCCGGAGCGGGTTGCGGCTGCAATTCTGGAATTCGCCGGCGGGTTGTAGCGGCAAAGGAGTTTCTGCGATGGAAGTGACCCTCTTCGGCACCGGCACCAACCGTAGCGCGCGTTGCCAGTGGACTTTGCAGGAAGCAGGGATCGAATATGCCGCGATCGACCGGCGCGACATGACGAGTCTGGAAGAAATGCGCCGGTATCATCCCCTGGGGAAGATACCGGCGGCGGTCATCGACGGGCGGCCGCTGCTCGAGTCCGCGGCCATCTGCACTTACATCGCCGACCGCGTGCCCGACGCGAAGCTGATTGCCGCGCCCGGCGCCTTCGCCCGCGCCGAGCACGACCAGTGGGTCGCCTTCTGCCTCGCCGAGATGGAAGCATGGCTCTGGAACAACGCCGTCAACCAGTATGTGCTGCCGGAGGAAAGGCGCATCACCGCCACCTTCGAGCAGAACGTGCATATGTTCAAACGCAGCGCAGCGGTAGCGGAAGCCCATCTGGCGCAACACGACTATCTGGTCGAAGACCGGTTCACCGTCACCGACATCATCGTCGGCTGGTGCCTCAACTGGGCCCGGCGCCTGGGACACCTGGAAGAGTTCCCGGCGCTCGGCCGCTACGTCCAGCGCCTCCTCGCCCGCCCGCGATGCGCCCTTGCGCGCGACTAGGGCGACAGGCCGATCATCTTCAGGGCGGCGCGGTATGCGGCAAGCGCTGCATCGCCGCATCGAAAGTATAGACCGTCAACTCTTCGCCCTCGTCCACTGCCGCCTGCATTGCCTTGTACACGATCAACGCATCGGCGAAGCCGACGCTCCTGGCCGATCCGGTCTCGTCTGCGGACCCCGCGCTTCGGAATGCCTGGAAGGCGCGCCACACTGCCCGGTTGTCCTCGAAACGGATATACGGATCGCTCAACAGCCGTTCGAGAGTGGCCACCAGCTTTACCTGCGTCAGCCGGTATCTGCGGCCGGCAAGCGTCCACATGGTTTCCGCCAGCACGACATCCGTGACCAGGACTATCTCTCCCGCCTCGAAAACGGCACCCGCGCGTGCTGCCTGGGCTCCGTCGTCATGCAGCAAATATCGAAGCAGGACATTCGTATCGACGGCGATCAAGGCGCTGACCTGTCAAGCGCATCCTCCAGCGATTCCTCGTCGCTGACGGCCGGATCGGCGACAACGTCCCGCAGAAACCCCTTCGCCGCGCCGGGGATCATTCGCACAATGGTGATGTGACCATCCGCGACATAGCTGCGATACTCGTCCCCCGGCCCGATCCCGACTTCCCTGCACTGCTCGACAGGCAACGTGATCTGGCGTTTGGCGCTCACCCGCGGCATGAAGCTCTCTCTCCCGACATGACCGATTCCGACGCACGATACCATTTCTTTACAAATAAACAATTGGTAAAGAATCAGGAGTCCGCAATCCGCCACTCCAGGCGTTCGCCGGCGCGGAAGGGGAGGATCGTGTTGCCGCCGGCGGCGAGGGGGCCGGGCCCCTCGGAGGAGCGGCGTTCCAGCGCGATACGCTCCTCATTCGGCGGGAGGCCGTAGAAGGCGGGGCCGTTCAGGCTGGCGAAAGACTCCAGCCGGTCGAGCGCGCCTTCCTCGTCGAACACCTCGGCATAGACCTCCAGAGCGGTCGGCGCGCAGAAGATTCCGGCGCAGCCGCAGGCGCTCTCCTTGTCGCTGACGGCATGGGGCGCGGTATCCGTGCCGAGGAAAAAGCGCGGGCTGCCGGAGGTCGCGGCCCGACGGAGCGCATTCCGGTGGCGCCTGCGCTTGGCGACCGGCAGGCAATAGAGGTGGGGCCTGATGCCGCCCACCAGCAGGTCGTTGCGGTCTATGACGAGATGGTGCGGGGTAATCGTCGCCGCCGTCGGCCCGTCCGCCTCCTCGACGAAGGCCGCGCCGTCGGCCGTGGTGACATGCTCCAGCACGATCTTCAGCGCCGGGAAGTCGCGCCTGATGCCGGCCAGCACCGTCTCCACGAACACCGCCTCCCGGTCGAAGACATCGACTTCAGGATGCGTCACCTCCCCGTGGATGAGCAGCGGCTTGCCGATCCGCTGCATCCGCTCCAGCACCGGGCGCAGGGCGGCAATGTCGGTCACGCCGTGGGCGGAATTGGTGGTCGCATGGGCCGGGTAGAGCTTGGCGGCGGTAAAAACCCCGTCCTCCATGACCGCCGGGTCGAGGCCGTCCGTCAGGTAGCAGGTCATCAGCGGCTCGAACCCCGAGTCGGGAGGCAGGGCGGCCAGGATTTCGTCGCGGTAGGCGCGGGCGCGGGCGCCGTCCGTCACCGGCGGCACAAGGTTCGGCATCACGATGGCGCGTGCGAACTGCCGCGCCGTGAACGGCACGACCGCGCGCAGCATTTCGCCCTCGCGGAAATGGACATGCCAGTCGTCCGGGCGGCGTATCTCCAGTCGGTCCATGGTCTCTCATCCCTTGCGCGCCGGAGCGGGAAAGGCGACAAAGGCGGCCATGACCCCCGCCTGCATTCCCTTGCCCCACCGGGGCGTTCTGGCGCTTTCGGGCGAGGACGTCCACGGCTTTCTGCAGGGCCTGTTGTCGAACGACATGGAACGGGTGCGCGCCGGAAGCGCCGTCTATGCCGCGCTGCTGACCCCGCAGGGCAAGTTCCTGCACGATGTCTTCGCGGTGGAATGCGGGGGCACGGTCTATCTCGACGGCGAGTCGGACCGGTTGGACGATCTCTCGAAGCGGCTCAGGCGCTACCGGCTGCGGGCGAAGATCGCTATCGAGGATGCAAGCGCCGGCTGGACGGTGGAGGCTGCGCCGCAGGGGGCGGAGCATTTCAGCCTCGCCGGCGCCGGGCCGGGCGAGACCATGCGCTCCGACGCCGGCATCGCCTATGTCGATCCGCGCGACGGCAGGTTCGGGGTGCGGCTGCTGCGCCCGGCGGACGCGCCGACCGGCCTGCCGGAAGGAAACTTCGCCGACTATGAGGCCCTGCGCTACCGGCTGGGCGCGCCGGACGGCTCGCGCGACATGCCGGTCGGCCAGGCCTTCCTGCTGGAAAGCGGATTCGAGCGGCTGAACGGCCTGGACTGGGAGAAGGGCTGCTATGTCGGCCAGGAAGTCACGGCGCGCACCCACTATCGCGGCGCTGTGCGGAAGCAGCTCGTGCCGGTGGCGCTCGACGGCCCGGTCGAGCCGGGCGCGCGAATCGCGGTTGCCGGACGCCCGGTCGGGGAAATGCGCTCCAGCCTGAACGGGCTCGGCCTCGCGCTGCTGCGCGTCGACCGCATCGGGGACGGCGCCGGGCTGGAAGCCGACGGCGCGCCCCTCCGGGTTCTCGAAAAAGGACTCTGAATCCGGATCAGCTCGGCACCAGCCCGCCGTCCACGTTCCAGGCCTGTCCGGTGACATTGCGCGAGTCCGGCCCGGTCAGGAAGACGCAGAGCGCCGCGATATCCGCGGGGTCATTGCCGCGCCCGATGGGAATCGGAGCCTCCATGCTGCGGCGCATCTCCTCCGCCGAAATGCCGCGCGCGGCGGAACGGTCGCGGACGAGCTGCTCCACCAGCGCGGTGAATGTGACGCCCGGACAGACGGCATTCACATTGATGTCGTGTTGCCCCAATTGCTGGGCGGCGGTCTTGGTGAGCGAGATGACGGCTCCCTTGCTGGCGGCATAGGCGGCGTTGGACGTGCCCTTGAAGCCGCGCCCGGCAATGGACGCGATATTGACGATCCGCCCGCCCCGGCCCTGGGCGATCATCTGCCGCGCCACACTCTGCAGGCAGAAGAACACGCCCTTGGAGTTCACCCGGTGGATGCGGTCCCAGTCCTGCTCGGTGAGTTCCATGATGTCCGCGTGGCGGGTGACGCCGGCATTGTTGACCGAGGCGTCGAGGCCACCCAGCGCGTTCGCCGCCGCCTCCACCATCGCCTCGATGGACGCGACATCGCCGCAATCGGCCTCGATCACGGCCCTGACGCCGCCGCAGGCCTCCGCGACCCGCTCGGCCGCCGCCTTGTCGATGTCGGCAAGCGCAAGCCGCGCGCCGGCGGCCGCGAACGCATGGGCGCAGGCCTCGCCGATGCCGCTGCCGGCCCCGGTAATCAGAACCGCCTTGTCCTTCGGCATTTCCCTTATTCCT
>JAJEAZ010000006.1 GCA_022824105.1 Alphaproteobacteria bacterium | reverse complement strand
GGGGGGCGGCGGAGTCTTCCGTGTGGTTTCCCCCAGATCGTTGTGGGCAGCGCGCCATTCCAGGTCCTTCCCCGGCGGCCCGCAACCCGCAAGCGGGTCCTCCACTGCGTTCCGGCCCAAGGGTGCGGGCCGCCGGGGAAGAACCTTCCAGGCTCGACTCGCTGCCCACCCCGCTCCGGGGGAAACCCGTTTTTTTGAGAGAGAGGAACCGACCGTGACCTACAACACCGACGACACCGGAACCGCCATGGCCGAGGCTTTCGCGCAAGCCGGCTACGAGGCCCCCGCCATCGAGACCCGCGACGGCGACACCGAGGAACACCACGGCGCATCGGCAACCGCCGCAGCTTGCGAAGCCGCCGCCCTCTATGGCGCGACCCCCGGCCCGGACGAGTTCGACAACCGGCCCCTGTGGGAAGCCCCGGAGAGGATCAGGACCCGGCCCCATGGCGAGCTTACCGTCGCCGAGCAGCGCACCCGGCGCATCGAATACAAGGTCCGCCGCGATCAGGACCCCAACCTGTACCCCGGCGACCCGCTGGACCTGCCCGACCTGCGCGCCGCGTTCGAGGACTCGCACCTGCCTTCCATCGTCCGCGAGATCATGGACCTTGCCGCCGAACGCCTGTGCGCCGATGGAACCAAGCTCGCCGAGGAGCGCGAAAGCCTCATCTGGGGCCTGGTCAACTGTTTCCATGCCCAGACCCAGCGGCTGGACCGCGCCCTCGACCGCATGGTCCCCGACCTGCGCGACCTCGAACGCGCCCAGGACGGCAGCGAGGTCAAGTCGCGGGAACTGGAATTGCTGACCGACCGGGCGCACAACATGGGCGACCGCCGCGACGCGCTGGAAATCTTCCGCGACTGCGCCGCCGAAGCCTACCGCGCCCGCACCGGCGAGGTCTGGCGGCCGCGCACCGGTTCGCACACCAGCCGGACCGGCAATCTCACATCCGCCGCCATCGACGCCCGCGACTTCCGGCGCGCCCGCAAGGACCGCGAGACCATGGCGCACCTGCCCGAAGGAACCCTCATCGCCATCGCCGGCGGCAAGGACATTGCCGACCCCGCCGCCGTCATCGCCCGGCTGGACAAGGCGCGCGCCAAGTATGCCGACATGGTGCTTGTCCATGGCGGCGGCCCCGGCGTCGAGAAGATCGCGGCGCGCTGGGCCGAGCGCAACGGCATCCAGCAGATCGTCTGCAAGCCCGACTGGAACAAGCACGGACGGGCCGCACCCTTCCGGCGCAACGACGACTTGCTCAACCTTCTGCCGAAAGGCGTGATCGCGTTCCCCGGCTCCGGCATCACCGAGAACCTCGTCGACCGCGCGCGCGAGCTCGGCATCCCGGTTCTGAAGGCGGCCTAGACCGCAGCGCATCGCGGGCCGCGTCGTCTTCCCGGCATCGGGACGGCGGCGCGGCCCGTTTCGTTTCCGGTCGACGGCGTTGCGGCGGCGGCGTCATCCTCGCGGACGCTGCGCGTCCCGCTCGCCATCGCCGCCGCGAGCGGCGCGACGATCATTGCGACGGGAACCATGATCGCCCGTCCCGTCGGCGCGACCGCCGCGCCGCTCGGCAGGGTGCTTCGCACCGCTGCCGTCGCCGGTGCCCGTGGTGGCGATCGCCATGACGATCGTCGCGCGCGTCGCCGTTGCCGGCTTCGCCGTCTCCCGGCTCAGCAGTGACCGCCGCAGTCGCGGGCAAATGCGTGCAGCGCTCGCCGCCGATGCCGCCAGCACGTTGCCAGGCACGACCGTCCCGGTTCGTGCCGCCGCTCAAGCGCCGCGGCGGCTTCGATCCGCCGGGTTCTCCGGCGTCGATTTCCCCATCGCTCATACATCGCGAATCGTGGTCCTGACCCGCCGGGGCGGGCTTCGGTCTCACACCGGACGCAGCCCGCTGCAAGGCCCGCCAGGACCTACCCTGGGGTGCCCTGGAGTGCGCCCCAGTACCCCCGGCGACGACTGAAGACGACCGGACCATTGCGGATCGAGCGCATGCCGCCCGGCACACATCTGTGCCGGTACGCCTGACGACCCCTGGCGACCCCTGAGAGCCCCTGACGACGACCGATACACGAGCGTGTACCGCCCGATTGCCCGGCGCATGGCGATGCAATACGCTCGGTAGTCCGATTGTACGCGCTGGAATCCACCGGATCGCCCCGCCGCGAGGCCCGTCCGGGCACGGTCACGACGATCCCCAAGCGCTCGGCGATGCTGTCGACCGGGAGGCGGTGGAGTTTCACGACAGCCCCGTGGGACGCGCGGAATTGGACCGGAAGCGGGCCGGTCGGAGCGGAATTCGGGCACGGTTTCGGCCCGCGCCGTCCCCCGGCGAGCACGAAAAGGAGCAGCAGCATGGCCCGAAACGCCCGGAAAGCGCGCGGAAAATCGAACGAAACCCGGGAGCGCGCGGGCGATCCCCGCCGCTCGCGTACGATCCGTTTCTCCGATTCCGAGTGGCAACTGGTCGAGGACGCGGCCCTGCGCCAGGGGATTCCGGCCAGCCAACTCGTCCGAACCGTCATGCTCGCCGCGGTCGAGGAGCGTCTCGCCAGCCCTGCCGAGGCTTCGCTCACCCCAGGTCACCTCGCGCTGATCGAGGCGACCTACCGCGCCGTCTACGTGCTGGCGACGATCAACCGGGACGAGATGCTCGACGCCGAGCGTGCGAACGAGCTCGACGAGATCGTCGAGGACGCCCGTCGGACGATGCGCGAGACCATGGACGAAGGGCCGGAGTGATCATTACCCTGCCGGCTCACTCGACTTTCCGTGTCCGATTATCTCGTCCACGCCGTCTGTCCCCTGCCTTGGACGACGCCATGCGGGGCAGCGGCGACGGTTTCGGACAGGCGAACGGATGGCGGAGACCCGATGGCCTGGTTGTTCTTCATCGACGAGAGCGGGCACGACCACAAGCACATGCCCTACGAGGTGCGCGGCGGCTTCGCGATCCACGTCAGCGAGCTGTGGCCGTTCGCGCAGGCGATGCAGCGCCTTGAGACGGAATGCTTCGGCTGCCGGCTCACAGAAGTCGGCAAGGAGATCAAGGGATCGAGCCTGATCGACCGCAAGCGCTTCGCGTTCGCCGCCCAGGGAGCGCCGATTCCCGACCGTGAGCGGCGCGAATTGTGCCGCGCGTTCCTCGCGGCCGGCCGCGGCGGCGATGCGCCGGCGCGCGACGGATTCACCGCCTACGGCCAGGCGTGCCTGCGCATGGCCCGGGGGATCGTCGCGCTCCTGAAGCGAAGCGGCGCGGTGCTGATGGCGACCGCCATCCCGCGCGGGGTCGCGCGGCCGCGGGACTACCGGTTCGACGACTATCTGCGCAAGGACGCGGTGTTCCTGTTCGAACGGTTCTTCTATTTCCTGGAGACCCGGCGCGAGCACGGCGTGCTGGTCATGGACGAGACCGACAAGCGGGAGGACCGCCGTTTCGTCGCGCGCATGGAGAAGTACTTC